>NZ_JBNCOG010000022.1:0-70941 GCF_051280745.1 Nocardioides ureilyticus
CCCCCCCCCCCCCCCCCCCCCCCCCCCCCCCCCCCCCCCCCCCCCCCCCCCCCCCCCCCCCCCCCCCCCCCCCCCCCCCCCCCCCCCCCCCCCCCCCCCCCCCCCCCCCCCCCCCCCCCCCCCCCCGGGTCAGCGCACGACGAGCCGGACCCGCTTCTGGCCCTCGACCACGCGGTCGGCCGGCCCGGCCGTGCGGACCTTGCGCACCTGCTCGCGGCGCTCGGAGAGCTCCAGCGCGACCTGCAGCTCGTCGTTGCGCACCATCCGGTCGACGACGCGCTGGGCCTTGGCCACGGACGTGATCTGCCCGCCGGTCCACACCCAGTTGCCGCCGGTGACGTAGACCCGGCCGGTCATCCCGGCCGCCTTCCCCGGCACGGTCATCCCGACCGGCAGGTGCTTGGTGCCTTCCGGACCGGCCAGCACGGCGCGGAGCCGGAGCCACGTCCCGGCACGCGCGACGGCGGACTCCCCGCGGCCGAGGGTCACCCAGGTGCCTCCGCGCCGCTGCTGCACGGCGCTGAGCCGGTAGGTGGTGTCGTCGTCGACGGCCTCGGCGTCGACGTCCACGCCGGTGAGGTCGACGTCCTTGATCGAGCTGAGCGCCCAGACCAGGTCGCCCAGCTCGAAGCCGACGGTCGAGGCGAGGTCGTACTCCGCGGCGTAGCGGTCGCTGAAGGACAGCTCGAACGGCGTCCCGTCGACGTCGGTGCCGGTGATCTGCCAGGTGGCCGTCTCCGAGCCGCCTGCGATCGAGTCGACGACCCGGTCGTGGTTGGCGACCAGCTGCGCGAAGGTCGTCCAGGCGGCGGCGTCGGCGACGCTGTTGTGGCTGGTGCCGGTGCGCGTCTTGCCGCGGTGGGACAAGGTGCTGGTGATCGTCGTCGTCTCGGGCAGCGCCCCGAAAGACCCGGCGATGCCGGTCAGGCGGTCCTGCGACACGGTGCCGGCGGGCGCGCCGAGGTTGGCGATCTTCATGCCGGACCAGGCCGGGTCCTCCTGGACGTAGACCGCGGACGCCGGGTGCAGCGTCATGGTCGTCTCGCCGCGGAACTCCATGGGGTGGCCGAAGCCGACGACCCTCCCGTCGCACACCGCGGTCGCGGTGCCCACGCCGGCCTGCGTGACGTCGCCGTAGGAGAGCGAGGCGGCCATGTTGCCGCCCGGCACGATCGTCTCCGGGCCGGCCGCGGCCGACCCCGCTCCCCCGAGCCGCTGCACGTCGCGCCGGAGGTAGGGGCGGTCCTTCGCCGCGTCCAGCCGCTCCGGGCTGATCCCCGAGACACCGACGGGCACCCGCAGCGGGGCGAGACCCTCACGCGCCTCCGCACGCGTGACGTCGGTCGAGCCGGCGATGCGGGCGGCCAGGCGAGGGGCGACCGGGACGTGGTCCGGCAGCGCGGCGAGGTGCTCGTCCATGTGCTCGTACGGCGTCACGCCGGCCACCGGCGAGGGCCCCATGGACAGCCCGTAGGCGACCGCCCCGATCAGCCGGCCGTCGGCGGCGTACACCGGCGAGCCCGACATGCCCTGCCAGATCCCGGCCTTCGCGACGGCGGGCATCTCGATGCGGACCATGACCATGTCGAGGCCCGCGCCGATGCCGTCCTCCTGGACGCCGAGGACCTCGCCGGTGAAGGCCTCCGGCTCGGTGCCGCGCGTGACGGTGAGCCCGGTGACCGCGTCACCCGGCGCGAGGTCGGCGACGGGGAACGCCTCGACGCAGTCGTCCGCCGGCTCGGCCGAGGTGGCGGGGCCGCTGAGCGCGGTGCTCCCGAGCAGCAGGCCGCTGGTGGCGGTGAGAGCGGCCAGGGCGGTCGCACGGCGGCGGGCCGAGGTGCTGCGAGGCGTCATGGGGGTCATGCGGGGTACGTCCTCCCGGAAGGGGCGCTTGCTGCGCCGGTGCAACGTACGACGCGGAGCGCGCCGCGTTGGTTGCCTTCGATCTCGGTCGGGTCTCGATCGGGTGGCCGTCGGGTGTCCGACCGTAGGCTGGCGCGCGTGAGCACGCCGTACCGGAGCCTGCAGCGCGTCGAGGCCGAGGCCCGCGCGGACCTGCTGACCGTCGAGTCCTACGACGTGCGGCTCGACCTCGCCGCCGACGAGGCGACGTTCGGGTCCGTGACGACGATCCACTTCGACTCGCTCGGCGGGCCGACGTTCCTCGACCTCAAGCCGGCGGCCCTGCACCGGGCGACCCTCAACGGCCAGCCGGTCGACGCAGACCTCCTGGACCGCGGCCGGCTGCCGCTGGAGACCGCCTCCGGCCCGAACGAGCTCGTGGTCGAGGCCACCATGCGCTTCCGCAACGACGGCGAGGGGCTGCACCGCAGCGTCGACCCGGCCGACGGCCGGCACTACGTCTACGGCATGTCGTTCATGGACGCCGCCCCCAGCATCTTCGGCTGCTTCGACCAGCCGGACCTCAAGGCGCCGTACACGTTCCGCGTGGTCACCCCCACGGACTGGACGGTCGTCGGGAACGCGCCCGCGACCAGCGCCGAGCCCGGCGTGTGGGAGATCGGTCCGACGCAGCCGCTGTCGACGTACTTCGTCACTGTCGTCGCCGGTCCCTACCACCTGGTCTGCGACGAGCACGACGGCATCGTGCTCGGGCTGAGCGCCCGCCGCAGCCTGGCCGCAGCGCTGGACGCCGACGCCCAGGAGCTGTTCACGCTCACCCGGCAGTCCTTCGACGAGATGCACCGGCTCTTCGGGATCCGCTACCCGTTCGGCGACTACCACCAGGCGTTCGTGCCGGAGTTCAACGCCGGGGCGATGGAGAACCCGGGCTGCGTCACCTTCCGCGACCAGCTGGTCTTCGACACCCGGGTCACCCGCGGCACCCGGATCGCGCGGGCGACCACCGTGGCCCACGAGATGGCCCACCAGTGGTTCGGCAACATCGTCACGCCCCGGTGGTGGGACGACCTGTGGCTCAACGAGTCGTTCGCGGAGTACCTCGGCAACCGGGTCACCGCCGAGGTGACCCAGTACGCCGACGCGTGGGTCGACCACTCCTTCGTCCGCCGCCAGTGGGGCCTCGTCGCCGACCTCGGGCCGGGCACCCACCCCGTCGCCGGGAACGGCGCGGTCGACGCGACCGCCGCGCTGCAGGACTTCGACGGCATCTCCTACGTCAAGGGCTCCAGCATCCTGCGCCAGCTCGCCGCGACCCTCGGCGACGACGTCTTCTTCGGCGGGGTCGTCGACCACCTGACCCGGCACCGCTTCGGCAACGCCACCATGGACGACCTGCTCGACAGCTGGGAGCGTGCGGGTGCGGGCGACCTGTCCGCCTTCGCCGACCAGTGGCTGCGCACCGCCGGCCCGGACACGATCGTCCTCGACCGCGGTGCCGGTGTGCTGCGTCGCACCTCCCCCGACGGGCACCCCGCCGACCGCACCCACACCTTCCAGGCCGCCGTCGCGGGGCCGGACGGCTGGCGGACCGAGCAGGTCGTGGTGGCAGGGCCCGAGACGCCGTACGACGCCGGCAGCGCGCCCGTCGTCCTCGACCCGTACGACGACACCTGGGCGGTGCTGCACCCCGACGCCGCCACGGTGGCGGCCCTGCCGGCCCTCATCCCCGACGTGACCGATCTCGGGCTGCTGGCCGGCATCTGGAACAACCTGCGCAGCGCCCTGCACGACGCCGCCGTCGACCCGACCGCGATCGTCGACGTGGCCGTCGCGCGCTTCCCGGTCGAGGATCCCGAGGACCCGCACCGGGCCTTCCCCCGGCGCACCATCCCGTGGCTCTTCCAGACCCTGCTCCCCCTCGCCCCACCCGGCTCCGCCGCACGTCTGCACGACGCGGCCCGGGCCCGCCTCGCCACGACCGAGGCCGGCTCCGAGCAGCAGCTGGCCGCCCTGCGCGCCTCGATCCGCTCCGCCGGTGACCCGGAGCTGCTGCGCGGCTGGCTCGAGCAGACGCCCGAGGGCATCGACCTCGACCTCGACCTGCGCTGGCGCCTCCTGGTCCGGTTGGCCGCGCTCGGCGCGACCGACGTCGCCGAGCTGGACGCCGCGCTGGCCGCGGCCCCGACCGCGCAGGCCACCGTCGAGCACACCCGGGCCCGGGCGGCGCTGCCGGACGCCGAGGCGAAGGCGTGGGCGTGGTCCCGGTTCACCGGCGAGGTCGACGTGCCCAACTACGAGCTGGAGGCGGCCGGCCTGGGGATGTGGCAGCGGGGCCAGGAGGAGCTGACCCGCCCCTACGTCGACCGCTACTTCGCGGAGCTGCCCGCCACCGCCGGGGTCCGCAGCGGCTGGGTGCTCGCGGAGGGGGCTGAGGCGTTCTTCCCCGCGACGGCCATGGAGCGGCGCACGGTCGAGCAGGCCCACCGGCTGCTGGCCGACCCGGACCTCGACGCGTCGCTGCGGCGCCGCCTCGGCGACGCGACCGACCACCTGGAGCGCATGGTCCGGGTGCGGGAGACGTACCCGTCATGACGGCGCGGGTGAGGCCCCGCCGTCCCGGGCCGACTGTGCGCACCCGGGTGATCGAGCTGCTCAGCGATGGCGAACGGCGCCACGAGGACCGCCTGGTCACCGAGGAGCCGCTGGAGATCCGGCTGGCCTGGCCGGGCGCCCCGGCCCACCGCGTCTGGCTGACGATGCGCACGCCGGGCCACGACTTCGAGCTGGCCACCGGCTGGCTGCTGCACGAGGGCGTCGCCGACCCGCGCCGCGACCGCGGGATCGCCGGCGTCGCCTACTGCACCGACACCACGCTCGACCCCGAGCAGGAGTTCAACGTCGTCACCGTCACCCTCGACGGGCCGCCGCTGACCGACCCGGGCCACCGCCACGACGGGCTCTCCTCCGGTTCCTCGGCGTGCGGGGTCTGCGGCAAGGACAGCGTCGCCTCGGCGCTCACCGCGCGCACCGCGGCGCCGTGGGCCGGCGAGCTGCCGTCCGCGGACGTCGTACGCCGCCTGCCGGGGGTGCTCCGCGAGCACCAGCGGCTCTTCGAGCGCACCGGGGGTGTGCACGCCGCCGGGCTCTTCTCCGCGGCCGGCGAGGCGCTGGTCGTGCGCGAGGACGTCGGCCGGCACAACGCCGTCGACAAGGTCACCGGCGCCCAGGTGCTGGCCGGTGCCGACCCCGCCGCGGCCGCCCTCGTGGTCAGCGGCCGGGCCGGGTTCGAGCTCGTGCAGAAGGCGCTGGCCGCCGGCGTCGGCGCCCTGGTGGCCGTCGGCGCGCCGACCAGCCTGTCGGTCCGGCTCGCCACCGACGGCGGCCTCGCGCTCTACGGGTTCACCACCGCCCGGCGGTGCGTGCGCTACACCTGAGTCCCCTGCCCGCCCACCTGCTCCGGCGGGTGATCCTCCTCGCCCCCGGCGTGGGTCCGGGAGAGTGTCGGCGCCGCCTCCTACGGTCCTCTTGTGCGCATCCTCCACACCTCCGACTGGCACCTGGGCCGGTCGTTCCACCGTGAGGGGATGCTGACCCACCAGGCCGCCTTCGCCGACCACCTGCTCGAGGTGGTCGAGGCCGAGCGCGTGGACCTGGTCGTGGTCGCGGGCGACGTCTACGACCGGGCCCTGCCGCACGTGGACGCCGTCCGGCTCGCCGACGACATCCTCGTCCGGCTCGCCCGGTCGCGCGCCCGGGTGGTGGTGTCCAGCGGCAACCACGACTCCGCCCAGCGGCTCGGGTTCAGCTCCCGGCTGATCGACGCCTCGGGCGTCTTCATCCGGGCCGACCCCGCCGGCGTCGGCACCCCGGTCCTGCTCGACGACGAGCACGGCCCGGTCGCCGTCCACGCCCTGCCCTACCTCGACCCGCACGCGGTCGCCGACCCGTGGGGCCTCCCCCGCCGCTCCCACGAGGCGGCGCTCACCGAGGCGATGCGCCGGGTGCACGCCGACCTCGACACCCGGTTCGGCACCCGCTCGGTCGTGCTGGCCCACGCCTTCGTCAACGGCGCGCAGCCCAGCGACTCCGAGCGCGACATCTCCGTGGGCGGCGTCTCGATGGTGCCCACCAGCGTCTTCGACGGCATCGACTACGTCGCCCTCGGCCACCTCCACGGCCGGCACACGCTGACCGAGCGCGCCCGCTACAGCGGTTCTCCCCTGGCCTACTCCTTCTCCGAGGCCGACCACCGCAAGGGCTCCTGGCTGGTCGACCTCGGCCCGCAGGGCGAGGTGCGGGCGGAGTTCCTCGACGCACCGGTCCCCCGGCCGCTCGCCCGGCTCACCGGCACCCTCGAGGAGCTGCTGACCGACGCGCGGCACCGTCGCCACGAGTCGTCGTGGGTCCAGGCGACGCTGACCGACGAGGTGCGCCCGCTGCAGGCGATGGACCGGCTGCGCCGACGGTTCCCCCACGCCCTGGTCCTCGGCTTCTCGACGCCCGCGCCGGGCCTGGGCGCCGCGCCCGCGACCCGCACCAGCGGGCGCACCGACCACGACATCGCCTCCGAGTTCGTCCGCGAGCTGCGCGGAAGCGCGCCGACCGAGGACGAGCGGGCCCTCCTCGACGCGGCCGTCGACGCCTGCTGCGACGACCGGGACCTCGACCGGGCGGTCGCCGAGCGGGCGGTGGCCTCGCGATGAGGCTCCACTCCCTGGAGATCCGGGCGTTCGGGCCGTTCACCGACACCGTCCGCATCGACCTCGACCGCGCGTCCGCGGCCGGGCTCTTCCTCCTCTCCGGCCCGACCGGCGCCGGCAAGACCAGCGTCCTCGACGCGGTCTGCTTCGCCCTGTACGGCGACGTGCCCGGCGACCGGAGCAGCGCGAAGCGACTGCGCTCGGACCGCGCCCCCGAGGGCGTCGCACCCGAGGTCACCCTGGAGGCGACCCTCGGCCAGCGACGCTTCCGCATCGTCCGCTCCCCCGCGTGGGAGCGACCCAAGAAGCGTGGCAGCGGCACCACCACCCAGCAGGCCTCGGTCACGCTGTCGGAGCTCGTCGACGGAGCCTGGACGCCGCTGTCCTCCCGGCTCGACGAGACCGGGCACCTGGTCAGCGAGCTGCTGGGCATGAACCTCACCCAGTTCACCCAGGTCGCGATGCTCCCGCAGGGCCGCTTCCAGGCGTTCCTCCGGGCCAAGTCGGAGGAGCGGCACGACCTGCTGCAGAAGCTCTTCCGCACCGGCCGCTTCGCCGACGTCGAGCGCTGGCTCCGCGACCGCCGCACCGACCTGCGCCGGCGGTCCGAGGCGTGCCACCAGGAGGTGGCCGACCTCGCCAGCCGGGTGAGCGAGGCGGTCGACGCACCGCTGCCGTGGGACGTCCGGGACCTGACCGGGGTGGCCGACGACGGGGCGCTCGAGGCCTGGGCCCGGGAGCTCGTCACCACGGCGGGGGCGGCGGCGAGCGCCGCCGCGGAGCGCGCCGCCGCGGCCGCCGACACGGAGGCGGCGGACCGCACGGCGTTGGACGACGCCCGCCGCCTCGTCGAGCGCCGGGCCCGGCTCGACGCCGCGGTGGCCGAGCAGGCTCAGCTGGAGGCCGACGCGGAGGCGGTCGAGGCGGACCGGCGCACCGTGGACGCAGCTGGCCGAGCCGCGACCGTCGCGCCGGTGCTGCGCTGGGCCGACCAGGCGGGAGCCGCCCGCGAGGCCGCGTTGCGGGCCGTCCCCGCCGAGGTGACCCGCGACGACCGCGACCGGCTGCTCGTCGACTGCGAGGAGGCCGCCACGGCCGCGGCCCGGGTGCAGGCCCTCCAGCCGCGGGCGGCCAGGCTCGAGACGGTCCGCACCGAGCTGCGGCGGGTCGAGCGCCGCGCCGAGCAGGTCGTCGCCCTGACCGCCGTCGCCCGCGACCGCTGCACGGCCGCCCACCTGTCCGTGCAGCTCGCCGAGGTGCGCACCCGGCTCGATGCGCACGCCACGGCCGCTCGGCTCGAGCGCGACCTGGTCGCCGCGCGCGAGGCGTGGCAGGACGCGCGGGAGGCGACGGTGACGGCGCGCGAGCAGGCGATCGAGGTACGCCGCGCGCGGCTCGACGGGATCGCCGCCGAGCTCGCCGGAGCCCTGGCCGTGGGCGCGTGCTGCCCGGTCTGCGGCTCCGACGACCACCCGCAGAAGGCGCTCGCCGGCGCCGAGGCCCCGGGCGAGGACGCCGAACGGGCGGCCCAGCGGGCCGTCGACGACGCGGCGAGCACCGAGCACCTGCGCGACGTCGAGGTCCGCGAGCTCCGCACCCGGATCGAGCACGCCCGCGCCGCGGCCGGCGAGGGCGACACCGGCTCGCTCGCGGAGGAGCGGCGCGAGCTCGAGGAGCGGCTGGAGTCGCTGCTCGGCGCGGACCCGCGGGTGAAGGTGTCCGACCCCGCTAGCGCGACGGCCGAGATCGAGGCGCTGGTCGCCGAGGCCGCGGCGCTGGAGGCGACGCGCAGCGGGCTGACCCAGGAGGTCGCGGGCATCACCGCCGAGCTGCAGGCCGCACTCGAGGACTCCCCCGCCGCGGACCTCGATGCCGTCCTCGCGCGGCATCGCGCCCGCGAGCGCAGCGCACGGAAGGCGATCGAGGCGGTGGACCGCCTCGACCACGCCGAGAACGGACTGGCCGAGGCGATCGCGGCGCTCGAGGACGCCGTGGCCGAGGCCGGCTTCGGCTCCGCGGACGAGGCCGCCGCTGCTCTCCGTGACCGCGCGGCGTGCGCCCGGCTGACCGAGCGGGTCCGCCGCCACGAGGACCGCCTCGCCGCCGTGGCTGCCGTGTTGGCCGAGCCCGGGGCTGCCGAGCTGGCGGCCTCGCCGCTGCCGGACGTCGACGCGCTCTCGGCGGCCCATCAGCGCGCCCTGGCCGCTCTTGGCGAGGCGCGCTCGGCGGAGGCGCTGTGGTCGGCCCGTGCCGCCCGCGTCGGCTCCCTCGCGGACCTCCTGACGGCTGCGCTCGACGCCTGGACGCCGCTCCGCTCGGACCTGGAGCTGACCACCCGCCTGTCGGCGTTCGTGGAGGGCAAGTCGGCGGACAACCGGCTGCAGATGCGGCTCTCGGCGTACGTGCTGGCCTACCGGCTGGGACAGGTGGTGGCGGCCGCGAACGAGCGTCTGGCGCGGATGAGCGACCAGCGCTACTCCCTCGAGCACACCGGGCGCCGCGGCGCCGGCGAGACCCGTGGCGGGCTATCGCTTCTCGTCCGAGATGACTGGTCCGGCGAGGCCCGCGACCCCGCGACACTGTCCGGCGGCGAGACCTTCGTGGTGTCGCTGGCGCTGGCGCTCGGGCTGGCCGACGTCATCACCGACGAGGTCGGCGGCGCCAGCCTCGACACCCTCTTCGTCGACGAGGGCTTCGGCTCGCTCGACGCCGAGACCCTCGACGACGTCATGGACACCCTCGACTCGCTGCGTGACGGCGGCCGGGTCGTCGGCGTCGTCAGCCACGTCGCCGAGATGCGCGACCGGATCCCCACCCAGCTGGTGGTCCGCAAGGCGCGATCGGGGTCCACCGTCACCGTCGTCGGCTGAGCCGGGCTTCACGATCACCGCGGCTCTGGTGGCCCGGACCCGCGCGTTCCTGGTGACCCTCGTCTCGCGAGGGCACCCTGGTTGAGCGTCGTGGCAACGGCGGGGCGAACGTCGCGTCGCGCTCGCACCGCCGCTGTCGGACGCATGCTCGGCCCCTTGTGCCCCAACGTCGCAGGCGCGGGAGCGGAAGGTCATCGTCAGGCGTCGCCCGGTCGCACCAGACCTGATTCGTAGGCCAGCACGACCGCTTGGACCCGGTCGCGCACGCCGAGCTTGGCGAGGATCCTGTTGAGGTGGCTCTTGACCGTCCCTTCGCTGACGACGAGCTCGCCTGCGATCTCCGAGTTGGACAGGCCGCGGGCGACGAGGACCAGTACCTCCCGCTCTCGATCTGTGAGGGTGGAGACTTCGCGTGGGATCCCGCCTCCCGGCGGGCGGCGGGTGAACTCGTCCAACAGACGTCGGGTGATGGACGGCGCGAGCAACGTCTCGCCGGCGGCGGTGGCGCGCACGGCGGCCACCAGTTGCTCGGGGGGCGCGGTCTTGAGCAAGAAGCCTGTTGCGCCGGCGCGCGCGGCGTCGTACAGGTGGTCGTCCTGGTCGAAGGTCGTGAGCACGAGGATGTGCGGCGCATCGCCGGGTGAGGCACAGATGCGGGCGATGGCGGCTATCCCGTCGAGGCGGGGCATCTGGATGTCCATCAGGACGACGTGGGGCTGCTGGTCGCGGGTGAGCTGCACGGCCTCGACGCCGTCGTTCGCCTCGCCGACCACCTCGAGGTCGCTGTGCGCCTCGAGGATGAGGCGGATCCCGCTGCGCACCAGGGTCTGGTCGTCGGCGACGAGCACCCGCGTGCGGTCGCTCATCACACCGCCCGCGAGTGGCCCAGCGGGATGCGGGCACGGACGGCGAACCCACCCGCCTGACGCGGACCGACGTCGAGGCTTCCGCCGTACAGCTGGACGCGCTCGCGCATCCCCACCAGGCCGTTGCCGCCGACCCCGGTCGGTCGGCTACCGACGCCAGAGCCCTCGTCGAGGACCGAGAGCACCAGCTCCCGCTCGCCATACTCGATGCTCACCTCGGAGTGCGCCTGGGGGGCATGCTTCAGCACGTTCGTGAGGGCCTCCTGCAGGATCCGGTACGCCGTGAGATCGAGCCCAGGGGCGAGCGGCTGTGGAGTGCCCCTCACGTCGACACGCACCCCGACGCCCGCTTGACGAACGTGCTCGACGAGCTGGTCCACGTCGCCGAGCCCCACGATGGACGGGGACTCCTCGTCGGTGTCGCGCAGCATCTGCAGCAACCGCTGCAACTCCTCGAGGGCTTGTCGGCCCACCTCCTCGACCAGCAACAACGACTGGGTGGTCCGTTCGGGGTCGAGCGCGACGTACTGCCGGGCCGCTCCTGCGTGCAACACCATCACGCTCACGCTGTGCGCCACGACGTCGTGCAGCTCGCGGGCGATCCGCTGCCGCTCCTCCGAGACCGCGGCGGTCACACGCTGCTCTCGACTCCGTTCGAGGTCGTCAGCTCGGCGCTCCCACCAGGCACCGTGCTGACGGAGTCCGCGGACCACGCGTCCCGCTCCCCACACCAGTGCGAAGAGGCCGAGGTTCCCCACCGCATCGGCGACCGACCTCGCCTCGCTGCGCACCGCGGGCTCGACGACGAGGGCGGCGGACAGGACGAACAGACCCGCTACTGCAGCCGGGCGGCGGGCGTGCGCAGCGACGGAGTAGGTCAGGACCAGGACCGCCAGGAACCCGCCGGCAACGGGTGCCTCGCCGAGTGCCACCGTCTGCACGGTGATCGCAGCCACGCACAGGGACAGCCCGGCCAGGGGAGCGCGTCGTCGCGCTGCGAGGCTCGAGGTCGCCAGCGCGAAGCAGGCGGCCTGACCGGCCAGCGGCGCCGTGACGCCGTCGTTGGTCCACACCTCGTACTGGGTGAACGTTGTCAGCAGCGCGGCGGCGCCGACGTCCCACAGCGGGAGGCTCCGCTCCTCCGGCGGTCGCACGGACATGCCTCGGACGCTAGTGCACACCCGCCTCCGTGTCCTGCACCCCAGGACAGAGCACGCCCACCTCAGGTTGCAGCACGGTACGGCTGGATCCGGACCCGCGATGCAGGTGGTGTGGCCCCTGGATGGACGAGGTAGCCACGGGCGCGGCCATAGCGTCTCGGCATCCGACGTCCCCACCTCAGGAGCACCGCGATGCCGATCCTCTCCGACCACCCCACCACTCGTCGTTCCCAGGCAGCAGCGCTCGTCGCGGCGCCGGTCGCCGGCCTCGTGACGACGCTCACATGGCCCCGCACGCCGCTCGACCCCGCCGAGCGACTCGTCATCCTCGCCGACGCCGCGGAGCGCACCCAGGTGGCCCACACGCTCAACCTGCTGACGATCCTGCTCTTCATCCCGGCCGTGGCGGGCATGTATCGCCTGCTCCAGCCGCGCCGTCCACGAGCGGCGATGATCGGGAGCAGCCTGGTGGCCGCCGGTCTCGTCGGATGGAGCGGTGTGCTGGCGCTGAGCAGCGCGGAGCTGCAGATCGCACGCAACCTGGACGGAGACGCCGGCCTGGCTGCAGCGGAGTCCTTGCCGAGCAGCCCCGTGGCGGTCGCGATGACCGCGATGTTCCTCCTCTGCACCTTCGGCGGCCTGGTCGTCCTGACGATCGCCCTGTGGCGATCCGGGGTGACGCGCGGTTGGGTGCCCGCTGCGGTGGCGCTCGCCGTTGTCGGCGACATGGCGGCGAGCACCCTGACGGTCGTCGTCGTGGCCGTGTGGGTCCTCATGACGGCGTCCTTCGCCGCCATCGCGCGCGCACGGGTGGCTGCGCCCGTGACCAACCCAGAGGCGGTCGCGGCGCCGGCATGAGCGCCGGTCCCGGCTCCGCTGCGCCCTGTGGTGCCGGCGCAGCGGAGCCGAGGTCTTCCGCCGCCCATGGTGCGAGGATCCATCACGGCGGCGCAGCCCCGCGAGGGAGTCGCTCAGCCCAGGCCGGTCCAGCCGGAGACGTCGAGCCCCCAGTCGTCGGCGAGCCGGGCCGCCTGCGGGCGGTACATCGTCTGCAGCGACTCCTTGAGCCCCGGCGTCCACTCCCAATCGGCCTTCGACGACGAGCCGGAGGCCCGGGCCACCTCCTGCAGCGGCACGGGGTCCACGCCGATGCGGCGCCAGACCTCGTCGACGGCCGCCTGCGGGTCCTGCCGAATGACCTCGTAGACCATGACGTGCATGCGCTCCCTGCCGACGGCGGCGGCCCAGGCATCAAGCTGGTCGGCGTAGAAGCCGCTCCAGGTCTGCACCGTGATCGGCACCGGGTAGGGCCACGGCGACTTGCCCCGCGTGGCGGCCAGCCGCATCGCGGAGCGGAACCGCTCGACCGGGTCGCGAAGCAGCACGAGGATCGGAGCGTCCGGCACCAGCCTCGCCGCCGCGGCGGGGGCGGAGGCGTGGCGCAGGTACTGCGGCGTCCAGTCCCCGCGGCGTACGCCGTCGGCCGGGAAGAGCGAGAGGTAGTCCTCCGCAGGCACCCGGCCGTCGGCCACCTTGTGCAGCAGCTGCTGCTCCTTCTTGCCATTGGTGCCGAGGTCGACGGCGGGGTGCTGGGTCAGCAGGTCGGTGAACCAGGTGGTGCCGCTGCGCTGGGCGCCGATCCCCAACCACGCCGGTGAGCTCATGGGCAGCACCCTAACGACGCGGCCGCGCGGGCGCCCGGCCCGGTCGGCGGCACCCGATAGGGTCCCCGACATGAGCGAGCCGAGCCTCGACCCGACGTTCACCGCCCTCCCCCACCGGCGGCTCGGCGACGCGGCGCTGGAGCGGGCGCGCCAGCTCGGCGCCAGCCACGCGGAGTTCCGGTTCGAGCGGGTGCGCTACCAGGACATCGGCGTGCGCGACGGCTCGCTGCAGGGCGCCAGCGACAGCGAGGACCTCGGGTTCGCGGTCCGGGTGATCCACCGGGGCGCCTGGGGGTTCGCCTCCGGGGTCGTGCTGACCGACGAGGAGGCGGTCCGCGTCACCGAGACGGCCGTCCAGGTGGCGCAGGTGGCCGCGGCCATGACCACCGCCCCCGTCGAGCTGGCGCCCGAGCCGACGTACGACGACGTCACCTGGATCTCCTCCTACCGCGTCGACCCGTTCACCGTCCCGCTGGCTGACAAGGTCGCGCTGCTCGTCGACTGGACCGACCGGCTGCGCGGCCACGCCGCGGTCGACCACGCCAGCGCCAGCCTGCAGCAGGTCGACGAGCACAAGTACTACGCCGATCTCACCGGCACCCGCACCACCCAGCGGCGGATCCGGCTGCAGCCGTCCTTCGAGGCGATGGGGACCGCCGGCGACGTCTTCGACTCGATGGCGAGCATCGCCCCGCCGGTCGGCCGGGGTTATGAGTACCTCACCGACGCCGCCCTCTGGGACTGGGACGCCGAGCTCGCCGAGACCCCCGGCCTGCTGGCCGAGAAGCTGGCCGCGCCGAGCGTCGAGCCGGGCACCTACGACCTGGTCATCCACCCCTCCAACCTGTGGCTGACCATCCACGAGTCCATCGGGCACGCCACCGAGCTCGACCGGGCGCTCGGCTACGAGGCCAACTACGCCGGCACCAGCTTCGCCACCCCCGACCTCCTCGGGACCCTGCAGTACGGCAGCCCGGTCATGAACGTCACCGGCGACCGCACCGTCGAGCACGGGCTGGCGACCACCGGGTACGACGACGAGGGCGTGGCGACCCAGTCGTGGGACATCGTCCGCGACGGCGTGCTCGTCGGCTACCAGCTCGACCGGGCGATGGGCGCGATGATGCCCACCCTCAACCCCGGCCCGGACGGCCGCGGCCGCTCCAACGGCTGCGCGTACGCCGACTCCCCCGGCCACATCCCCATCCAACGGATGGCCAACGTCTCCCTCCAGCCGGCGCCCGGCCGCCCCGGCGACGGGCCGTCGACCGAGGAGCTAATCGGCCGGGTCGAGGACGGCCTCTACGTCGTCGGCGACAAGTCCTGGAGCATCGACATGCAGCGCTACAACTTCCAGTTCACCGGCCAGCGGTTCCACCGCATCCGCAACGGGAAGATCGTCGGCCAGGTCCGCGACGCGGCGTACCAGTCGACGACCACCGACTTCTGGGGCTCGCTGGAGGCCGTCGGCGGCCCGCAGACCTGGCAGCTCGGCGGGGCGTTCAACTGCGGCAAGGCCCAGCCGGGGCAGGTCGCCTCGGTGAGCCACGGCTGCCCGACGTCGCTCTTCCGTGGCGTGCGGATCCTGAACACGACCGAGGAGGCGGGGCACTGATGGCCGCGACCAGCCCACAGACGCTCCTCGAGCAGGCGCTGGCCGCCTCGAGCGCCGACGACTGCATCGTGATCGTCCGCGACAGCACCAGCGCCAACCTGCGGTGGGCCGGCAACACCCTCACCACCAACGGCGTCATGCACGCGCTGCGCGCCACCGTCATCTCGTTCGTCCGCACCGCCGACGGCACCTGCACCGGCTCGGTCACCGGCAGCGCCACCGACACCGCGCAGGTCCGCGAGCTCGTCGCCGCCGCCGACGCGGCCGCCCGAGCGGCGTCGCCGGCCGAGGACGCCGACGAGCTGGTCCGCGACCGGACGACGCCGGACTGGGACGACGCTCCGGTGCACACCGACATCCACGTGTACGACGACTTCGCACCCGCCCTCGGAGAGGCGTTCGGCCGCGCCGGCGCCGCCGGCCGGCTGCTCTACGGCTTCGTCAACCACGAGATGACGACGATCTACCTCGGCTCGACCACCGGCCTGCGGCTGCGCCACGTCCAGCCGACCGGCCACTACGGGTGCACCGGGAAGCCGACCGACCTCTCCCAGTCGGCGTGGGTCGGCGGCGCCACCCGCGACTTCCGCGACGTCGACGCGCTGGCGATGGACGCCGAGCTCGAGCGGCGGCTGGGCTGGGGCGCGCGGCGAGTCGACCTGCCGGCCG
This sequence comes from Nocardioides ureilyticus, assembly GCF_051280745.1. Classification (NCBI taxonomy): domain Bacteria; kingdom Bacillati; phylum Actinomycetota; class Actinomycetes; order Propionibacteriales; family Nocardioidaceae; genus Nocardioides; species Nocardioides ureilyticus. The sequence continues at coordinate 15,408 of NZ_JBNCOG010000022.1, forward strand.
GGCGCTACGACACGGTGCTGCCGCCCAGCGCCGTGGCCGACCTGATGATCGACGCCTACTGGTACGCCGGGGCGCGGGTCGCCCACGAGGGCCAGTCGGTCTACAGCCGCCGCGGAGGCGGGACCCGGGTCGGCGAACGGCTGGCGCAGCCCGGCGTCCACCTCGCCAGCGACCCGGCGTACCCGGGCCTGGAGGCGGCGCCGTTCGTGGTCGTCAGCTCCTCGGGCAACGAGTCCTCGGTCTTCGACAACGGCCTGCCGCTGGGCCGCACCGACTGGATCCGCGACGGCGAGCTCACGGCCCTGCTGCAGACCCGCCACTCGGCGCGGATGACCGACCTCCCCGTCACCCCGGCGATCGACAACCTCGTGCTGGACGTCGACGGCGGCGCCGGAACCGCCGAGGAGCTCGTGGCCGGCGTCGACCGCGGCCTGCTGCTGACCTGCCTGTGGTACATCCGCGAGGTCGACCCGCAGTCGCTGCTGCTCACCGGCCTCACCCGCGACGGCGTCTACCTCGTCGAGGGAGGCGAGATCACCGGCGTCGTCAACAACTTCCGCTGGAACGAGAGCCCCGTCGACCTGCTGCGCCGGTTCAGCCACGCGGGCGCCACCGTGCCGAGCTTCAGCCGCGAGTGGGGCGACGACTACTTCAGCCGCACCGCCACCCCGGCCCTGCGGGTGCCGGACTTCAACATGTCGAGCGTGTCGCAGGCGATGTGACCGTGGGCGTGGGGAACACACCGGCAAGGATCGTCACGAGGTGTACGGCTCACCGCCCAGCCTGACAGTGCCGCCGTCGAGGCCCGATGAGAGCTCTTCACAGTCGCCCGTATTGGGTTCGCACACCGACAGGGTGTCGTCGAGGAGCTTCAGGATGTGGCCGTCGGGGCTCCACCCGAACTCGACACGGCTGTAGTGGCCGTCGAGGACGTTGCTCAACTGCCAGGAGTCCCCGGTCGCGACCGAGAAGAACTCGTAGTCGACGGACGACTCCGACCCCTTCATGTTGGGGAAGGCGCGCATGAAGCGGCCGTCGGGGGAGAAGAAGCCGTACCACCCGGGGCGCAGGTCGAGTTCGCCGACCAGGTTCCCGTCGTCCATCGATCTGATCAGCCATCTCTCCCGGTTCGACCAGTCGGCCCAGACGCCGCCGGCCACCTCGTAGGTGGACTCCGAGCCCGTGACCGGCCGGACGTCGCCGGTACGCCAGTCCCACTCGGTCCAGGCACCGTCTCCGCGGACCCAGACGACGTCGCCGTGGATAGCGGCGGGGGGAGCCCGCCACCCCGAAGCCTGCGTGTCGAGCTCGACCGGCTGTCGCGCGACCTCCTCGTCCGTCGCAGCGTCGTGCACCACGAGGTCGAAGCCTGCGTCGGTGGGCTCGGCGTAGGCGAAGCGGGGTGAGGTGGTCTCGAAACCCACGATCTGGTCGTCGAGGGCGACGTCGATCGACGACCACTCACCGGTCGGGGTGACCAGGGCGTAGCTCGAGCCCCCCTCGTCCCGATCAGGGTTGGTGCCCGACTGGATGACGACGCCCGCGGAGGTGTAGTGGAGCGCCTTGATGGGCTCGTGCCATTGGAAGCGGTTCGCCCCGATGGTGAGCTCGTCGTCGATGGCGTACGCCCCCTCCGAGACATACGAAGACATCGCGCGGGACGTGTCGGCGATCCGTAGGTCACCGTCGAGGCGCTCCTCGTCCGCCGGGCCGCGGTTCAGCGCCACGAATCCCGCAGCGCAGACCACGGCGAGGGAGGCGAAAGCAGATGCGCGGATGCGAGCCCGTCGACGGCGTGCCTGCCGGCCCCGCGCAAGGATCTGCTGGGCCGGCGGCGGCGGGACCCCCAACTCCTCCGCCCGCTCGTGCATCAGCGCGGACAATCGTTCAGTCATGGTTCGCTCCTTGCCTGGAGGGGACCACCGCGTCACCGAGAACCACACGCAGCCGGGCGAGGGCGGCGGAGGTCTGAGACTTCACGGTGCCCTGGGAACACCCCAGGACATCGGCGACCGCCGCCACCGACAGGTCGTCGTAGAAGCGCAGGACGACGACTGCCCGCTGGCGTGGTGCCAGCGAAGCGAGGGCCGCCATCAGTGCCGGACGGTCCGTCAGGTCCGCCGTCACCCCGGTCACATCCTCGGGGACGTGCTCGTGAGGCGTCTCGTTACGCCAGGAGCGACGACGGAACCACGAGGTGGCCGTGTTGACGAGCGTGGTGCGGGCGTAGCCGTACGCCGCCTCCGGTTCCTGGATCCGGCTCCACGCGACGTAGGTCTTGGTCAGCGCGGTCTGCGTCAAGTCCTCGGCCATCCCGTGGTCGCCCAGCAGCAAGTGGGCCGTCCGGTAGAGCCGCGGCCACGAGGCGTGCACGAAGTCCGCGAAGGCCGCATCCCGCCCGCGCTCGTTCATTCGTCGCCTCCGTTGTTGTGCTTTGTCAGCCTCACCTCGAAGACGCCGTGAGCCGGCGTTCGGTTGGGTGCGCTCGTCAGGCAAGCGATCCCGGGGGCGGTCGGAGAAGTCAGCGCTTCTCGAGACACCGAGCGTCACCCGGCGGAACGGCGGAACGGCGGAACGGACACGCGCGGATCTGCCGATGAGCGGATGCTTGCGCTATTCGCGGTACATCGGCGACGCCTGGCCGTAGCGCACCCGTCGGACTGCGCCGGGTAGCGCTCGAACTAAAGCCCAGGACGCGTCAACGGAGCAGCCCACGGTGAACTCAATCTCCTCGTCGACTTCGCAGGCCAGGCACCAGGCGTGGTCCTCGGGCCAGACGAGGTGAGGCTCTTGATAGGCGTCCTGCGCGGAGCCGTACCAAGCCAGCGCTGGCGCGTCTCTGAGTTCGTCCACGGGGCCAGTGAAGAGCAGCATCTCCCGATTCGGAATCGACACTCGCGGGGCCATGGGGACCGGCTCCCGACTCGTCCAGCCTTCCCAGACCGCGGCGTATCCGCTTCGAGGCGTGGTCGTGTGGTCTACCAAGGTCGCTAGTGCGGTACGCAGCGAAGGTTCTTCGCCGTTCAGGTCCGCGCCGTCGGCGAAGGCGACCCGCACGTACACGTCGAAGCCTGGTGGGCCATAGCGAACAAGATCCCACCAATCGGCATCGGACCGAAGCAGCCAATGCGCTGGGTCCGCGGTCGTAGCCGGTCGCACGTTCGACATGTCCCAATTTTGGCGCAGCCCCGATTGAAGGAACGCACTCATCTGCCGCGTTGAAGGCGGCGACGACTGAGTGGACCGGGCGGGAACTCGCTCAGGGAAGCAGGCCGTAGACGTGGGTGGGCGCGACCCGCACGACGACCCGCCGTTCGTGCACCATCGCGGCGCGGTAGGCCTCCCAGTCGTCGTGCTCTCCCGCTAGCGAGCGGTAGAGCTCGACTAGCTCGTCGGTCGTCGCGTCGTGTGGGTCGACCGCGACCTCGGAGAGGCTGACTTCGCCCTCGACGACCGCGTAGGACCAGAAGTTGTCCCCGTCGACGTGCACTGCCGCCCACGGCGTGCGCCGCAGGTTGGCGTACTTCGCGCGGCTGGTGGTGATCGACACCCGGATCACGTCGTCGTCACCAACGCCGGCGAGGACGTTGGACAGCTGCGGCTTCCCGTCACGCTTCACGGTCACCAGGACAGCCTGGTGGTTGCGGCGTACGGCGGCGAGGGCGTCTGCGATCTCCATGCCGACGATCTTGCCCCGCCGTCGAGAACTCAGCCGTGCACCCTGCAGTTCCGCTCCGCATGGTCGCCGTCCTCGATCCCCTTGGCGACGCGGACCGCTCTCTGAGCGCGCCGCCGTCGGAGGTCCGAGCCAGGGTGGCTGCGACCACGTACCGGGTGAGCGCGCCGCGGTACCCGGACGTCGGGGACCCGGCCCGGTGGTTCATCCCTGTGGGTCGAGGCCTGGGACGCCGTTGCTGCGCAGCGTGCCGATCGCGTGATGCACGGCCTCGCGGGCCGGCGGCTGGAGGCCGAGGACGGGCCGGGGCAAGTTGGGGTGCTGGACCAGTCCGAGCTCCTCAGCGAGTGCGGACACCACGCGGTAGCTGCCGTGCTGGGCGAAGAGGTCCCACAGGGGACGGAGTTGGTCGGACAATTGGGTCGCCCCTGCCGCATCGCCGCTCGCTGCTGCCTCGACGATGTCTTGGCACGCCCGTGGGAGGGTGCCGCCCAGGACGCTGTACCAGGCGTCGCACCCGGCGTTGAGCGCGTGAACGGCGACGTAGTCGCCACTGATGCCGATGGTGACGTCGGCGGGAATCCTCGAGCGGAGGGCGTCGATCCGCTCGTGCATCGCGGCTGGTCCGGCCTCGACGGGTGGGATCTTGATGGATGCCACGTTCGGCAGCTGGGCGATGCGGGCGTGAAGGTCGTCGGTGAAGGTGACGTGGGTGGTGCCGGGGTTGTCGTAGACGACGATCGGCACCGAGGAGGCGGCGTCCACGTCCTCGAAGAGGCCGTAGACCTCCTCGGAGGTGAGTGGCTGGTAGGACACCGGCGCGAGCAGCAGGCCGGCCGCACCGGCGGCTTGGGCTTGCTCGGCGTGCCGCAGCACCTCGCGGGTGCGGGTCGCCCCGATGCCGGCGACGACCGGGATGCCGCCGGCGTTGGCCACCGCCAGCTGCACGACGCGGGCGCGCTCGTCACCGGCCAGGTAGGCGTAGCTGCCGGTGGAGCCCAGGACCGTGATGGAGTCGACCTTCGCGGCGCTGAGGCGTCCGATGAGGTTGGTGAACGCCGCCTCGTCGATGCCACCGCCATGGCGGTCGTCGGTGATAGGGGTGAGGGGGAAGGCACTCAGGCCGGTGAAGGGGCCGCGTTCGATCGGACTGGTCAGGGCGGCTGGCTGGGTCGGGTCTGGCACGGGTGCTCCTGGAACGGTGGTGCCGGGTACCCGTGAAGGGGTTTCCGGCTATTCGGCTGGCTGGCTGACTGGGTTGGTGTCAGTGGGCCGGGCCGTAGGCGGTGGTCAGGGAGACGTCGAGGTCGGCGATGAGGTCGTCGGCCGACTCCAGGCCGACGGCGAGTCGGACCAGGCCGTGCTCGCGGAACGGCTGGGCGAAGGCAGCGGCGGGTCCCTCGGGGTACTCCTCGTAGGCGACCAGCGTTTCGTCGTGACCCAAGGAGACCGCGGAGGTGATGACGCGGAGGTCGTTGACGAACGCGAGGCGGTCCGTGTGGGTGCCGCCTAGGGCGAAGGAGACGACGCCGCCGAAGCCGCCGGCCAGCTGGCTGTTGGCGACCTCGTGCTGCTCGTGACTCGGCAGGCCCGGGTAGCTGACGTGGACGACGCGTGGGTCGGCGGCGAGGAACTCCGCGATGGCCTGGGCGTTCTCGCACTGGCGTGCCAGTCGCAGCGGCAGGGTGGTGGAGCCGCGCATGATGAGCCAGGCGTTGAACGGCGAGATGGCTCCGCCTGCGTGCCACAGGGCGCCGGTGCGGACCTGCTCGACGAGCTCGCGGTTCCCGATGACGGCGCCGCCCATGGCGTCCCCGTGTCCGTTGTAGTACTTCGTGAGTGAGTGGATGACCAGGTCGGCGCCGTGGTCGAGGGGGCGCATCATCGGGGGCGGGGTGAAGGTGGAGTCGATGGTGAGCAGGGCGCCGGCGTCGTGGGCGATCCGCGCCAGCGCTGGAATGTCGGCGACGCGGAGGTCGGGGTTGGCGATTACCTCGGTGTGGACCAGTCGGGTGGTGGGCCGTAAGGCGGCACGGACGGCGTCAAGGTCGGTGATGTCGACGAAGTCGACCTCGATGCCGAGCTTCGCGGGGAAGACGGTCTCGAATAGCCCGGCTACCCGCATGTAGACGACGTTGGACACCACGGCGTGGTCGCCGGGGTTGAGGACGGTGAAGAACGCGGCGTGCAGTGCCGCCATGCCGGTCCCGAACACCGCGGCGGCCTGACCGTGGTCGAGGCGGGCCAGCTTCTCTTCCAGACCGCGCTGGTTCGCGCCGTGTTCGCGGGTGTAGACCAGGCCCGTGAAGCCGGGGTCGTCGATGGTGCTGGGGTCTTCGGGCAGCCGGTAGGAGTTCGCCATCACGATGGGGGTCCGGATGGCGCCGGTCGTCTGGTCGGCGTGGTTGCCGCCGTGTACTGACCACGTGTTGCCCGACAGGGTGTCGAAGTCGTGCTTGTCCGGCCTGGTCGCGGGTGTGCGGGTGGCGTGCTGGTGAGTCATGGGTTCTCCTGCGCTCGCGTGCGGGTCAGCGCGGTCGTCGTGGTGGGGACGGGTAGGTGGCTGCGTGGGGTCGCTGGTCAGTCGTGGCTTGCTGCGGGCTTGCTGGCGGCGCCGACACCAGGCTCGAAGACAGTGAGCGAGAAGCGTGCTTGCGTGGCGCCGTCGTTGGCGTAGGAGTGGTCCACGTCGCTGGCAAACGAGATCGCATCACCGACTTCGAGGACCTCGCTCTGCTCACCGACGCGGACAGTGACGGTGCCCTCGCGGACCTGCAGGATCTCCTTCGTCCCGGGGACGTGGGCCTCGCTGTCGTGCCGGTCGCCGGGGGCGAGGGTCCAGTCCCACAGCTCGAGCACGTCCGGTGGTGCCGTGCCGGCCAACAGCACACCGCGTCCACCGCTGGCACCGGTCCACAGAGCCGGCGCCTCGCCATCGCGCACGACCTTCACCCGCTTGGTCTGCGGAACCGCGACCAAAGCCTGGAGCCCGATGCCCAGGGCGTCGCTGATGCGCAGGAGCGTGGTGACGCTCGGGTTGGCCTCGCCCTGCTCGACGTTGATCAGCATCCGGCGGCTCACGCCGGTGACGTCGGCCAGCTGGTCCAGCGTCCACCCCCGGGCCTGCCGTTCGGCGCGCACCGTACTGCCGATAGCGGCGGAGAGCTCGCGGGCACTGTTGTCCATGTGGTGCACCTTAGTGCACTCTTGGTGCAATGCAATGGTAGCTTGAAGGAGTTCACATGACCGCCAGCCCGACCGGCCGCCCCGACGGCACGGCACCCGCAGAGGGCGCCACCTCGCCTGGGCCCGCAGGTGCCACGGGCGTCACGTCCGAGGAGCGGGCTGCTGTCCTGCGGACCGTGGCGCGGCGGGTGCTGTGGCTCTCAGCGGCCATCGTGGACGCCGCGAACCGCGGCCGCCCCAACGCAAGCGGTGTCAAGGTCGGCGGCCACCAGGCCTCGTCGGCCTCGATGGTCGACATCATGGTCGCCCTGTGGTTCTGCTCCCTGCGCCACTCCGACCGGGTCTCGGTCAAGCCGCACGCCTCCCCGGTGCTGCACGCCATCAACTACCTGCTCGGCGACCTCGACCCTCGCTACCTGACGACCCTGCGGGAGAAGGGTGGACTGCAGAGCTACCCGAGCCGACTCAAGGACCCCGACACCGTCGACTTCTCCACCGGCTCGGTCGGCATCGGCGCCACCGCCGCCCTGTGGGCCGCCATCGCCCACCGCTACACCCGCTCCCACTTCCCCGACACCCCCGACGCCGGGCGGTTCATCAGCCTCCTCGGCGACGCCGAGCTCGACGAAGGCGCCATCTGGGAAGCCGTCGCCGACCCCCAGGTCGCCTCCCTCGGCGAGCTGCTGTGGGTGGTCGACCTCAACCGCCAGTCGCTGGACCGCGTCGTTCCCGACATCCAGATCGAGCGCCTCCAAGGCATGTTCGCGGCCGCCGGATGGCAGGTGGTCACGCTCAAGTGGGGCCGGTTCATCTCCTCCCTGTTCGACCGGCCCGGCGGGCTTGAGCTGCGCCGTCGCCTCGAAGAAATGCCGAACGAGGAGTACCAGCGCATGCTGCGCGTCCCAACCTCCGAGGTGCCCGAGCGGATCCTGGCCGGACAACCCTCCAGCGACCTGTGGGACCTCGTCACGTCCATCCCCGCCGACGACCTCGCCGTAGCTGTCCGCGACCTCGGAGGTCACGACCTGCCCCTGCTCGTCGACACCTTCGACGGCGCCGACGACCACCGCCCCACCGTGGTGTTCGCCTACACCATCAAGGGCCGCGGCCTGGCCACCGAAGGCCACCCCAACAACCACTCCGCGCTGCTCACCGAACCGCAGATGCGGGAGCTGGCCCGCACCTGCGACATCGACACGACCTCACCGTGGGCCACCTTTGACGAGGGCTCCGAAGCCGGCCGGCTCTGCGCCGAGCGAGCCCATGCCCTGCGACGACCCGCCCCTACCGCCACACCATCCCTGACTGTGCCGACCTCGCTGGGGCACCCGCACCGCAAGCCCGTCTCTACCCAGGCCGCGCTCGGACGGCTCTTGGCCGACCTCGTCCGCGACGCTCCCGACGTCGCGGCCCGCCTGGTGACCTGCAGCCCCGACGTCGCCTCCTCCACCAACCTCGGAGGCTGGATCAACAAGACCGGCGTCTGGTCGGTCAAGGAACGCCACGACTGGTTCGCCGACGACCGCGAACGGGTCCTGCGATGGTCCGAGAGCGAATCCGGCCAGCACATCGAGCTCGGCATCGCCGAGGTCAACCTCGTCGGCCTGCTCGGCGAGCTCGGCACCACCTGGTCCCGATGGGGCCAGCGACTCATCCCCGTCGCCACCATCTACGACCCGTTCGTCAGCCGCGCCCTCGAGCCCTGGTCCTACGGCATCTACGCCGGCGGACAGTCCATCCTCATCGGCACCCCGTCCGGCGTCACCCTCGCCCCCGAAGGCGGCGCACACCAGTCCATCACCACCCCCTCCATCGGGCTCGAGCAACCAGGGTGCATCGCCTGGGAACCCGCGTTCGCCCAAGACCTTGAATGGACCTTCCTCCACGCCGCCAGCCGAATCGGCATCCCCGGGGGCACGTCCTCCTACTTCCGCCTCTCCACCCGACCCCTCGACCCCGCCGACGCGAACCTCCCCGAGGAGCCCGCACTCCTCGAGCGGCGACGCCGCCAAGCCATCGCCGGCGGCTACCGCCTCACCAACCACCCCGCCGCCGAAGACCACGTCACCCTGGTCGGCGTCGGCGCACTCATGCCCGAGGTCCTCGATGCAGCGAGGGTCCTCCACACCCAGGGGGTCACCGCTGGGGTCGTCTGCCTCACCAGCCCCGACCTCGTGTACCGGTCCTTCCACGAGCGAGGCAACCGCGAATCCGGCACGGTCGGCGCCATCGCCGACGAGTTGTTCCCCGCCCACGCGCCCGCACCGCTGGTGACCATCCAGGACGGCCACCCCCACACCCTGGCATTCCTCGCCGCCCTCCGCGGCGACCGCATCCGCTGCCTCGGCGTCACCGACTTCGGCCAGTCCAGCGACCTCGCCGACGCCTACGCCCTCCACCGCATCGACGCCGCCTCGATCGTCGACGCCGCACTCGGCCTCACCGGACGGTGATTCCGACCGCCTCGACCCCGGTGTAGAGCGCTCCGGCAGATCGCGTAAAAGCGCACGCATCTGCCGCTTTCCGCGCGATTCGGGGGCTGGCAGGCTCGACGGCGAGTCCGTTCCCGTGACAGATGCCGCAGTGTCATCGCGATGCACGCGACCTGCAGCCATCCGGTCGCCGGGGTGGTGGTGTTGTCGAACGACTTCGCCAGCCGGCGGGAGCGTCGGAGGGCAACCTCGACGCGCCAAGCGTGCCGGATGGGACGGAAGACCGGCTGCTTGTCATCCCAGCCCATCAGAACCGGCTCTAACCGCTCGGTGACGCCCTGCCTGGCCAGGTGCTCAGGCATCAACTCACTCGCCCGGTTCTCGTCGGTGAGGCGGGCACCACCACTGCGGCCACCAGAAGGCCGGTCACGTCGACGTACGACGGAACCGCCCGTACGGCTGACCCGTCCCACCGGCCGTCGGCGCACAACGGCAGCGCCACACGCCATCAGGCGCTTCGCCGGTGAAGCTCGGGATCGGGAGCGACGATGACTCGTGGACTGACCAAGCGCACGATCCTTCCCGCCGGGGTGATCGCCGCCGGGTGCCTGGCCGGGGCGCTTCTCGCCGCGGGCCCGGGCTCGACCGACGCGTCGGGGCTCGATCCGCGAGCTGGCGGTGGTTTCGACAAGCTCAACCACCGAGACGGCGGGGTCTCGACAGGCTCGACCGACGAGTCGGGGCTCGCACGACGGACAGAGCTTGCTGGTCGACCCGGAGACGCAGCCCTGTGCCATGGCCGAGAAGACCACGGTGGAGGACACCCTGCTTCGCAGCACGGCACCGATCCGCGTGCCCGACGAGAGCACGGCAGGTGGCGACCTCACCGCCGGCTACTTCTGCTCCGATGCCACCGGCCACCCCGTCTTGGAGCTCGACCACCGGCTCTGGGTCTTCTACGAGGACGGCTATCCGCAGGAAGGGCGGTCCGCGTGGCTTCACGACCTCGCTAACCAGGCCGGAGGCGAGATCGTCGAGATCGACGGTGTTGAAGCCTGGGTGATCCCCAGCGAGCGGCCCGGCGTCCGTAGTCAGATCCTGATCCCGCTGCCTGACTCCGACCGGCTGATCCGGATCCACGCTCCCTACGGCGTCGCGCCGAGCAGGCTTCACCGCCTGGCCACGTCGATCGACCTCCGAGGACCGATTGAGGCCACGTGGCACCCGTTGGCGGTCACCAGGTGACGCCGCGCCGCTCCTCAATCTCCGCCGCCCGGGCTTCCTCGCGGGCGTGGAGCCGGCCCAGCAGGAACGCCGTGCCCGTGTCCGCGCCGGCCGCCAACGCCCGCAGCTCGTCGCGGACCATGGACGCGTCCTGGTGCACGCCGAGCTCGCGGGTCATCCGCTTCGCACGCTTGCGGGCCTTCTTCGCCTCCTTGCCGAGCACCGGCTCGGCAACCTCAGCGGCATAGCGCCACCGCTTCGCGGCCTTCCGCACCTCGTGGACCTCGGTCTCCGCGTCGGCGACCCGCTCGGCGACGCGGCGCTCCTGCTTCGCCAGCCGCTTGCGCAGCAGCTTCGCCGTCACGGGCTTGGTGAACGCGGGGTCGGTCGCCAGGGCGTCGAGCGCGGCCAGCAGGGCGAGGTGGCGGTCCCCGGCCAGCTCCTCGCCGACCTCGCCCAGCGCGACCCGCTCCCGCTCGTCGTACGTCGACCGCACCAGCCGGCGCGCGGCGGCGACGCCCTCGCGCTCGTCCTCGAGCAGGTCGAGCAGCCGGGTTCGTATGGCGTCCGCGTCGCGCGCCGCGGCCAGGGCCCGGCTTAGGTGGCGCAGTTCGTCGCGGAGCGGCTCGGTCCGCTCCTGGTCCAGCGCCGGGCGCAGGACGGCGAGCGCCGCGCGCAGCCGACGCGCGGCGATCCGCGTCCGGCGTACCCCGTCGGCGTCCCCACGCCTCGCCTGGCACTCGCGGAGGCGGAGCTCGGCCACCTGGGCGGCCAGCCAGGCATGGACAGGGTCCTCGGGCGCCCCCGCCGGAGGCAGCCGGTCACCGAGAGTGACCGCGATCTTCCGGGCCAGCGGGCGCAGCTCCGCGCCCGCCTCGGCCAGGAGCTCGTCGGCGGCGGCCAGCAGGTCGGGGCCGCCCTCGACCAGCTCCAGCTCCCACTCGCGCCACCGCACCGGCGCCCCGCCGGTCGGCGTGCCGGTGACCTCGTCGTCCGCGAGCTCGGCCAGCACCGTGCCGTCCTCACCCAGCAGGCGGTACGACGTGCGCCGGGTCGCGACGACCGCGACCGGCACCAGCGTCGCGCCGAGCGTCCACGGCACCACCAGGTCACGCAGCCGCGCGGGCACGGTCCGGCCTCGCCCGAGCCGGTGGTGCAGCTCGTCGCGGCCGCCCGGCGCCGGCAGCTTCAGGTGCCAGCCCTCATCGGGCCCACCGGACCGGGCACGCAGCGTGAGCCCGGCCCGCGTCAGCGCCAGCTCCGCGGTGTCGTGGTACGTCGCCTCGAGCTCGTGGACCTCGGGATCGGCGACGCTGACGACACCGGGAAGCCCGGTGAGGTCGGGAAGCCGTGCGTCGGCCTGTGGCGCGTAGGTGTGCTCCACCTCGCGATGGACGTGCGGGCGTGCGGCCATGGCCAGCAAGGTACCCACCGACCGATCCGGGACCGCTCGTGATCAGCATGCAACCGGCTGCCGGCCCCGGGCGTATCCCCGGCGACACCAGACCGCGCCACCGACAGGAAGCACCACCATGCGCACCAGCACCCTCCTCGCCGGCCCCGTCCTCGGGCTGGCCGCCACCACCCTCGTCGGCCTCGGCGCCACCAGCGCCGCCGCCACCGAGTCGAGCTCCGAGTCCACCACCACCCGCGAGCGCGGCACCGTCATCGAGTGCGGCGGCAGCTACCGCGGCCAGGACGTCTTCGTCTCCGTCTACGAGAACGACGCCCACATGAACGTCCTCCAGGTCGTCGTCGGCGACGACGGGCTCGGCTCCTCGCGCCAGTCCGCGAAGGGGTTCGTCGACGGCCGCAACGTCCGGGCCGCGCTGAAGCTCGACGGCGACAAGGTCCGCGTCACCGGCAGCGCCACGCCGTACGGCAAGCGGGTCGCCGTCCACGAGGAGCACGACGACGCCGGCCAGCACATCGTCGTCGACGGCTACCACCGCCAGCTGCGCACCGACCTCACGATGACCTGGCGCAAGCAGAGCGTCGACCTCGACTGCGACGACGCGTTCCGCTTCGACCTCACCGTCACCACGACCGACACGACCGGCGACAGCGCGAGCTGAGCACCGGTCGCGTCACCACGGCCAGCAGCGGCCGTCAGCGACCCGGATGTCCCCCAGGTACGGGGGCGTCCGGGTCGTACGGCGTCCGGGTGAGGACGAACGTCGCCACCTCGAGGTGGCCGACCGACCCGTCCGCGCGGCGGACGACGTGGAGCTCCTCGCCGTGGTGGTGGCCGGCCGTGCCGACGACCCGCCCGTCGACGACCGCGAACCGCCACTTGTCGACCCCGTCGGCCGTCCGCGCCACGACCTCTCCCCCGGCGCCCTCCAGGGCGAGGACGAACGGGGTGTTCCCCCAGTGCCAGGTGCCGAGCACGCCGTCGAGCCCGGCCGGCACCTCGCTCGTCGGACGCCACGGCGGCGGGAGCGTCGGCTCGCACTCCTCCAGCTCCTCGAGCAGCGTGCGGGCCAGCAGCGCGGGTGAGAAGCCCGTGGTCGCCGGGGCGAGCACGACCGCTCCGGTCCGCCGCTGAGGATCGGTGAAGCAGGCGGCGAGGAAGCCCGGCATCGAGCCGGTGTGCCCGACGAGCGTGCCCGAGCCGCCGGCCACGACCTGGAAGCCGAGCCCGTGCGCGGCCGCGAGCCCGTCGCGCGGCGCACCCGCCTGCGGCCCCGACGCCCGGCGCAGCCACTCGGCGTCGAGCACGTCCGGGTGGCCCTCGAGGAGGAACGCGGCGTACGTCGCGAGGTCGGTCAGCGTCGACCACACTTGGCCCGCGGGCGCCATCGCGCGGGTGTCGGTGGCCGGCTCGGCCACCAGCTCCCGGGTGTAGGGGTCGACGCTCCAGCCCTGCGCCGCCGCGCCGGTGGGGAGGTACGTCGTGCGGTCCATGCCGAGCGGAGCCAGCACGTCGGTCTCCACGCACGACCACCACGACCGGCCCCCGACCCGGGCGACCACCTCGCCCAGCAGCGCGTAGCCGAGGTTGGAGTAGTGGAACCGGTCGCCGGGCGTCGTCACCGCGCCCGACCCGTCGTGGGCGTCCATCAGCTCCTCGAAGGAGACGCCGTCGGACCGCTCCCACCACGGACCGGCCGGCTCCGCCTGCGCCCCCGACGCGTGGGCCAGCAGGTGCCGGACCGTCCGGTCGCCGTAGGGCACCTCGCCGAGCACGGTGGAGACCGGTCGGTCGAGCTCGAGGCGGCCGTCGCGGACCGCCCGGAGCACCAGCACGGCGGTGAGGGTCTTGGTGATCGAGCCGATCCGGTGCTGCACGTCGGCGGCGCCGTGGCCGGGCACCGGCGGGTCGCCGTACGTCCCCCACCACGCCAGCGCACCGTCGCGCACCACGCCGGCGGTGACCGACGGCAGCCGGCCCGCCGACTGCGCCCGGGCGAGGTGGACGAGGAGCCGGCGGCCGGTGTGCGCGGTGACGGTCATGGCGCCCATCCTCGCGCGCCTACTCCGCGAACGCCTCGAGCGGCGGGCAGGAGCACTGGAGGTTGCGGTCGCCGTAGGCCTGGTCGATCCGGGCGACCGGCGGCCAGTACTTGTCCGCGGCGCCGTTCGGGCCCGTGGTGCCGGCCGGGAAGACGGCGAGCTCGCGGGAGTACGCGCGGTCCCACTCGCCCACCAGCGCACGGGAGGTGTGGGGCGCGTGCCGCAGCGGCGACTCCTCCGCGCTCCACTCCCCCGCGGCGACCCGGTCAATCTCCGCCCGGATCGCGATCATCGCCTCGCAGAACCGGTCGATCTCGGCGAGGTCCTCGGACTCCGTCGGCTCGACCATGAGGGTGCCCGCCACCGGGAAGGACATCGTCGGCGCGTGGAAGCCGTGGTCGATGAGCCGCTTGGCGACGTCCTCGACGCTGACGCCGGTCTCCTTGGTGATCCCGCGGACGTCGAGGATGCACTCGTGGGCGACCAGGTCGCCGTGGCCGCGGTAGAGCACCGGGTAGTGCTCCCCCAGCCGCGCGGCGACGTAGTTGGCCGCGAGCACGGCGACCCCCGTGGCGCGGGTCAGGCCGGCGCCGCCCATCATCCGCACGTAGGCCCACGAGATCGGCAGGATGCCGGCCGAGCCGTAGGGCGCCGCACTGATCGGGCCGATGCCCTCGCGCCGGGTGACGTCGGGGTGCATGCCGTGCGAGGGCAAGTACGGCGCGAGGTGCTCGCGCACCGCGACCGGACCGACCCCGGGGCCGCCGCCGCCGTGCGGGATGCAGAAGGTCTTGTGCAGGTTCAGGTGCGACACGTCGCCGCCGAACTCGCCGGGCTTGGCGTGCCCGAGCAGCGCGTTGAGGTTGGCCCCGTCGACGTAGACCTGGCCGCCGGCGGCGTGGACTACCTCGCAGAGCTCGGTGATGGAGTCCTCGTAGGCGCCGTGCGTGGAGGGGTAGGTGACCATGATCGCGGCCAGGTCGTCGGCGTGCTTCTCGCACTGCGCGCGCAGGTCGTCCATGTCGACGCCGCCGTCCGCGGCGGCCTTGACGACCACCACCCGCATCCCGGCCATGACCGCGGAGGCGGCGTTGGTGCCGTGCGCGGACGACGGGATCAGGCAGACGTCGCGGCCGGTGTCGCCGTTCGCGCGGTGGTAGCCGCGGATGGCGAGGAGGCCGGCCAGCTCGCCCTGCGAGCCGGCGTTCGGCTGGATCGAGACCCGGTCGTAGCCGGTGACCTCCGCCAGCCAGCCCTCGAGCTGGTCGACGAGCAGGTGGTAGCCGGCGGCGTCCTCGGCCGGCGCGAACGGGTGCAGGTCGGCGAAGCCCGGCAGCGAGACCGGCTCCATCTCGGTGGTCGCGTTGAGCTTCATCGTGCAGGAGCCCAGCGGGATCATGCCGCGGTCCAGCGCGTAGTCGCGGGCGGAGAGCCGGCGCAGGTAGCGCAGCATCTGGGTCTCGCTGTGGTGGGCGGAGAAGACCTCGTGCTCCAGGTACGGCGTGGCCCGCCGCAGGCCCTCCGGCAGCGCGTCGGCGGTGGCGCGGTCGAGCGCGGCGATGTCGGCGCCACTGGTCGAACCTGTCGCGGCCCCGAAGGACTCCAGGACCCGCTCGAGCGTCGACCGGGTCGTGCACTCGCTCGTGCTGATCCCGACGGTGTCGGCGTCGACGAGCCGCAGGTGGAGCCCCCGCTCGCGGGCGGCGGCGACGACCTCCTTGGCCCGGCCGGGGGCGGGCACCGCGAGGGTGTCGAAGAACTCCGCGTGCAGCGGCTGGTGGCCCGCCTCGGCCAGCGCAGCGGCCAGCACCGCGGCGTACCGGTGGGTGCGGGTAGCGATGGCGCGCAGCCCCTCGGGCCCGTGGTGCACGGCGTACATCGAGGCGACGACGGCGAGCAGGACCTGGGCGGTGCAGATGTTCGAGGTCGCCTTGTCCCGGCGGATGTGCTGCTCGCGGGTCTGCAGCGCCAGGCGGTACGCCGGCCGGCCGTCCGCGTCGACCGAGACGCCGACGAGGCGGCCCGGGAGGTGCCGCTCCAGCCCGCTCGCGACCGCCATGTAGCCGGCGTGCGGGCCGCCGTAGAACAGCGGCACGCCGAAGCGCTGCGAGGAGCCGACCACGACGTCGGCGCCCATCGCGCCAGGCGACTCCAGCAGCGTCAGCGCCAGCAGGTCGGCCGCGACGACGGCCAGGCCGCCGGCCTCGTGCGCCGCCTCGATCACCGGGCGCGGGTCCAGGACCCGGCCGGACGCGCCCGGGTACTGGACGAGCACGCCGGAGACCGGCCCCTCGGGCAGCCCCTCGGTCAGGTCGGCGACCAGGACCTCGATCCCCATCGCCTCGGCGCGGGTGCGGACCACCTCGATGGTCTGCGGCAGGGCGTCGGCGTCGACGACGAAGGGGCCCGACGCCTTGCGCTGGGCGCGGCGTACCAGCGTCATCGCCTCGGCGGCCGCGGTGCCCTCGTCGAGGAGCGAGGCGTTGGCGGTCGGCAGGCCCGTGAGGTCACCGATGACCGTCTGGAAGTTCAGCAGCGCCTCGAGCCGGCCCTGCGAGATCTCGGGCTGGTAGGGCGTGTAGGCGGTGTACCAGCTGGGGTCCTCGAGCACGTTGCGCCGGATGACCGGCGGGGTGAGGGTGGCGTGGTAGCCGAGACCGATCATCGCCTCGGCGGGCCGGTTCAGCGCGGCGATCGCCCGGAGCTCGCGAGCCGTCGCGTCCTCGGACTGCGCGGCCGGCAGGTCCAAGGCCGCGGCGGTGCGGATCCCGCCCGGCACGGCGGCCTCCATCAGCGCCTCGAGGGAGTCGAAGCCCAGCCGGTCGAGCATGCGCGCCTCGTCGTCGGGGCGGACGCCGATGTGGCGGTCGACGAACGGCAGCGCTGCGTCGAGGGCGGCCAACGAGGGGCTGGGCTGCGAGGGGCTGGGCTGCGAGGGGTCGGGCTGCGAGGGGTCGGGCTGCGAGGGGTCGGGCATGGCAGGCTCCTGACACGGTGGTCTCGGGGCCTCCCCCTCTGTCGCACCCTCGGTGGCGCTCCAGAGTTGCCTGGTCCGCACGGTCCGGGCGCCTGAGAGGTTCCGGGGAGGAATTGCCCCTTCGGCGCTCTGCTCCGGGACCTGCCGGGCCCGGAACGGAGACTCTCCCGTGCGGGATCGTCAGCGCGGCCGAATCTACCAGCAGAGGGACGACTCAGGCCCGCCACCCCGAGGGGCGACGGGCCTGCGGCGTACGTCGTGTGGGTGGTGCGTCAGCCGATCTTGCGGGCCGCGCGGCGGGCGGCGAGCTCGTCACCGGCCGTGGTCTCCGCGGCCTCGTCGGCGGCGGTGCGCTCGCTCGGCAGCTCGGCGAGGGTGCCCTCGATCTCGCGCCAGACGCCGCCGATGGCGATGCCGAAGACGCCCTGCCCGCCCTGGAGCAGGTCGATGACCTCGTCGTTGCTGGTGCACTCGTAGACCGAGGCCCCGTCGCTCATCAGCGTCACGCGGGTCAGGTCGTCGGTCCCCCGCTCGCGCAGGTGCTGGACGGCGGTGCGGATCTGCTGGAGCGAGATGCCGGCGTCGAGCAGCCGCTTGATCACCTTGAGCAGCAGGATGTCGCGGAAGCTGTAGAGGCGCTGCGAGCCGGAACCGCTCGCCCCGCGGACGGTCGGCTCGACCAGCCCGGTGCGCGCCCAGTAGTCCAGCTGCCGGTAGGTGATGCCGGCCGCGTTGCACGCGGTCGGACCGCGGTAGCCGGTGTCACTGGGCAGCGGCGACACGTCGTCGGTGAAGAGGAGACCCTGCTCCTCCGCCGCCTCGGCGGCGACGGCCGCCTCGACGCTGTCGCGCTGCTGCTCCTGCTCGTTCACACGGTCCTCCGCGGGTCTACTCCGTTTGCGCGTAACTACCGGGGAAGGTGCCGCAGCCGCGCGAGCGCAACCACAACGGTGGAGTTACAACAGAGACAGTTCAAGGTAGGCCTCGACCACAGTGCCCGTCAAAGATGCCCGACGGCGTGTCGCGAACCCTCAACCTGTGGTCGAGGGTCAGGCCCGGCGCCCGGAGCTCACTGCGACTCGAAGTCCTCGGGCGTCACCTGGTCGAGGAACTCGCGGAACTTCTCGACCTCGTCCTCCTGCTCGGCCGGCACGGCCAGGCCGGCCTCGTCGAGGACCTCCTCGGAGCAGACGATCCTGGTCCCCGTGCGCAGCGCGAGCGCGATCGAGTCGGAGGGCCGCGCGCTGACCTCGGCGCCGGAGCCGAAGACGAGCGTCGCGAAGAAGACCCCGTCCTTGACGTCGGTGATCCGCACCTCCGTGAGCTCGTTGCCGGTCGCCTCGAGCACGTCCTTCATCAGGTCGTGCGTCAGCGGCCGCGGCGGCACCACGCCCTGCTGGGCGAACGCGATCGCGGTGGCCTCGACGGCGCCGATCCAGATGGGGAGGTAGCGCTCCCCCGTCACCTCGCGCAGCAGCACGATGGGCTGGTTCGACGGCATCTCCACCCGGACACCCATGACATCGACTTCGCGCACCTCTTCACCCTACTCGGGCGCGGTAGACCCTCCCCGACCGCCGAGGTGGGTCGCCTGCAGGGTCGACGTGGGTCGGCTGCAGGGTCGACGTGGGTCGGCTGCAGGCTCGAGGTGGGCCGCCTGCAGGTGGTCCGGCGGGAAGCGCCCCACTTCGACCCTGTGTCCGCGCCACTTCGACCCTGTGCGCGCGCCACTTCGACCCTGTGCGCGCGCCACTTCGACCCTGTGCGCGCGCCACTTCGACGGGTCAGGTGGACCCCTTCGACAGGCTCAGGACGAGCGCAGGCCGGCCTTGACGAGGGTGGCGTGCAGCCGGACGGAGAGGGCGGCGATCTCACTGACCGCCTCCTCGGCGCGCGCTCGGGCGGCGGCGTCGCGGCCGCGCTTGTGCGGCGCGACGACCTGCTCCACCAGGCCGACCTCGCGGTCGGCCGCGGTCTTGAAGGCGCGCAGGTGGCGGGGCTCGAAGCCGAAGTCGGCCAGCTCCCGGGCGGTCTGGGCGATGACGAGCGAGTCGGTGTCGTAGTGGCCCGTCCCCGGGCGGGCCGACACCAGGCCGTACTGCTCGAGCTGGTCGAGCAGCTCCTCGGAGATCCCGGCGATCTTGACCAGCTCGCGCCGCGACAGCCGCATGGAGTCGTGGCGCCGGAACGACTCCGGGCTGGGCAGGCCGTCGGCGGCGAGCGCGACCTTCGGCACGGTCGGGACGACGGCCTCGATCGCCGGCGGCTCCAGCCCGCGGTCGATGGCGTCGAGGTGCTCGCCGATGACCTTGAGCGGCAGGTAGTGGTCGCGCTGCATCCGCAGGACGTAGCGCAGCCGGTCGAGGTCCTCGGGCGAGAACTTCCGGTAGCCGGCGGGCGTGCGCTCGGGCTTGATCAGCCCCTTGTCCTCGAGGAACCGGATCTTCGGGATCGTGATGCCGGGGAAGTCCGGGCGCAGGTGGTCGAGGACCTCGCCGATGTTCATCCGGGCGCGCGGCGCCCCCGCGGGCCCCGCGGCGGTCGAGCCGGTGGAGCTCATCCGGTGGCGGCCTAGCTGCCCTGGTGACCGGCGAAGAAGACCAGCCGGTACTTGCCGATCTGGACCTCGTCGCCGTCCTTGAGCCGCACCTTGTCGATCCGGTCGCGGTTGACGTAGGTGCCGTTGAGGGAGCCGACGTCGCTCACGGTGAAGCTGTCACCGGTGCGGTCGAACTGGGCGTGGCGTCGCGACACGGTCACGTCGTCGAGGAAGATCTCGCTCTCCGGGTGCCGGCCCGCGGTGACCACGTCGGCGTCGAGGAGGAAGCGGCTGCCCGAGCCGGGACCGCGCTGCACGACGAGCAGCGCGTGGCCGGCCGGGAGGGCGTCGACCGCGGCGGCGTCGACCGGGTTGAGCTGCCGGTCGGACGTCTCGGTCTTCTCACCGAGGCCGATCTGGATGGTGGCGGTCGAGTCGCCCTGCACCGGCTGACCGGCGGAGGTGATCGGCGACGCGCCGGTGCCGGTCGGCGTCTCGGTCGTCAGCCGGTTCCCGCACTGCGCGCAGAAGCGGGCGTCGTCGGGGTTCTGCCTGCCACACGCGGTGCAGTACGGCATCGGGATCCTCCCGGGGAGCGGCGTCGGACGGGCGGTGCGGGTCGTGCGGTCCTCCTCGTGCGAGGACGGTGCCGTGCGCCCAACCCTCACCAAGGGGTTGAGGTTGACGGTTGTCCGAACCTATCAGCCGGCGGCCCCCGATCAAGGCGGACCCGGAAGTTCGCCGGAGCGGCTCAGGACTCGAGCGAGGCCTCGTACGTCGCCGCGTCCATGAGGCCGTCGAGCTGCCCGGCGTCGGACGGGACGACCTCGTAGAGCCAGCCGCCGCCGTACGGGTCGTTGTTGACCAGCTCCGGCGTCGCGTCGAGCGACTCGTTGCGGGCCACCACCTCGCCGGAGACGGGCGCGTAGACGTCGCTCACCGACTTCGTCGACTCCAGCTCGCCGCAGGTGCTGCCCGCCTCGAGGGTCTCACCGAGCTCGGGCAGCGAGACGTAGACGATGTCGCCGAGCGCGTCCTGGGCGTAGTGGGTGATGCCCACCCGCACCGACCCCTCGGCCTCGCCGGGGGTCCGCAGCCACTCGTGCTCGCTGGTGTACAGCAGGTCGTCGGGGTACAACGCGTCTCCTCGGTGTGACGGCGGTCCGGCGGTGCCCGGGCGATGACGAGCACCCTACTCGGCGCCGGCCGACGCCGCGCTACTCGTCGGGGTCGAGCTCGGCGAACCGGGTCCGGGGGAGGTCGCGGACGCTCTCGATGTCCAGCGTCTGCCGCTGCTCGACCTCGACGACCGCGTGGTCGGCCTCGAAGGCGTCCTGCGGGCCCTGGTGGAAGGTGACGGCGCCCTCGAGGGTGTGCGGCTCGCCGATGGCGTCGATGACGTACGGCGGACCGACCAGCTCGCCGTCGACCAGGAGGCCGCCCTCTGTCTGGGCGAAGGAGGTCGACGCGACCAACCGCACCTTCCCGTTGACCTGCATCGCCTCCGCGCCGACCGTGCGCAGCTCCTGGACCAGGTCCAGCATGTCCTGGACCTCGACCGGCCGGTCGGTCTCGGTGATGGTGATCCGGATGCCCGGCCCGGTCACCGGGGTGAGGCCGGCCAGGACCGACAGGGTGGCGACCTCCGACTGGGCCTCCTCGAGGGCGGTGCGGACCTGGTCGGAGTCGGAGCGGAGGTCGTCGCGGGCCTCCTCGAGCCGCCGCAGCTCGGACTCGGCGCGCTGCGTCGTGCCCGCCAGTCCGTTGAGCACGTCGATGAGGTCCTGCTCGCGCAGACCGGCGTAGGTGTCGTCGACCTCGGTCGCCCGGACCTGCACGATGCCCGCGAAGCCGACGAGGGCGAGCAGGACACCGACCACCACCTGGCTGCGCGAGGGGCGGAACAGGGCGTGACGCAGCCGGTCGCGCCCGGTGGGCGGCGTCTCGGTGGAGCCGGCCCCCGGGTGTGCCTGGTCCTGCCCGCGCTCAGGCATGGAAGAGGTGGCGACGGATGGCCGCGACGTTGGAGAAGATCCGGATGCCCAGGACGACGATCACCCCGGTCGAGAGCTGGCCGCCCACCCCGAGCTGGTCACCGAGGTAGACGATCGAGGCGGCGATCACCACGTTGCTGAGGAAGGAGACGACGAAGACCTTGTCGTCGAAGATGCCGTCGAGGTAGGCCCGGAGGCCGCCGAAGACCGCGTCGAGGGCCGCGACGACGGCGATGGGCAGGTACGGCTCCAGCGCCAGCGGCACGTCGGGCTGGAAGACCAGCCCCAGCACGATGCCGAGGAGCAGGCCGAGCGCGGCGATCACAGTGCGTCCTCCGGCGGTCGTGGTCCGTCTCCCTCGAGCGGACCGGCGTGGCGCAGATCCCGGAGCCGGGCGCTCGGAAGCTCGAGGGAGTCATCGTCTCGCATCGTGAAGGTTAGCCCGTACCTCTCGGCCGCAGCGAGCAGCGCGTCCCCCTCGCGCGAGTTGAGCAGGTCCGCCTGGAGCGTGCGCTGGTCGCCGATCGCCTCGACGACGTACGGCGGGGAGAGGTTGACCCGGTTGACCCGGACGGTCAGCCCCGACATGCGGATGGCCGAGGAGGACGTGAGGCGCTGCCCGTTGATGGCGATCGCCTCCGCGCCGGCCCGCCACAGCGCGTTGGCGACCAGGCGCAGGTCCCTGTCGTAGACCATGCTGTCCTCCACCTCGGGCGGGCCGTCGTCCAGCGTGACCGCGATCCCCGGGCCCTGGACCGCCGCGTACCCGGCCACGACACCGAGCCGGCGCAGCCGGCTGGCCACGTCCTGGTACGTCGTCCGGGTGCGGGTCAGCTCCTGGTCGAGCTGGACGTTGCGCTCGCGCATCGTGACGACCCGGTCCTGGAGCCGGGCGACCCGCTCCCGCTCGTCGCTGATCTGGCGCAGCAGCGTCGCACGGCCGGCGGCGTCGACGTCCTCGTTCTGCGAGGTCTGGACGGCGGCCGTCGTGACGAGGATGCCGAAGACGGCGGCCACGGCCGCCGCGGTCCGGTGCGGCCCGGCCCGGCTGGGCCGCCGCTCACCGCCGCCCGCCGCGGCGGCACGCACCCGTCGCTCGGCGGCGTGCAGGTAGTCCTCGTCCAGCGACTGCTGGGTGATGAGGGTGAGCAACGGCAGGGCGGCGCGCTCCTGCACGGCGGCGGCGCGCTCGCGCCCGTCGTCCGCCGGCTGCTGCTCGGGGCCGGGCTCAGGCACCCTGCGCCGCCCGACGACGTGGCTCGGTGGTCGCCAGGAGCCGGCGCACCTGCCAGGCGTAGAGGACGCCGGCCCACCAGTAGAGGCCGATGCCCCAGATCGTGAACGCCCAGCCGAAGACCCGGGCGAGGGAGGCGACGACGCCCTCGCCGTCACCGAGCAGCAGCAGGGGGAACGCGTAGAGCAGGTTGAAGGTCGCGGCCTTCCCGAGGAAGTGGACCGGCAGGGCGGTGTACCCGCGGGTGCGCAGCAGCGGCACGAGGCCCCACATCAGGAGGTCGCGCAGCGGCAGCAGCACGGCCACCCACCAGGGGATGACCTCCCGCAGGGCCAGGCCGACCACGGCGGCGAGGATGTAGAGCCGGTCCGCGACGGGGTCGAGGACCTGGCCGAGCAGCGTGATCTGGTCCCAGCGCCGCGCGAGCCAGCCGTCGAGGTAGTCGGTGATGCCGGAGACCATGAGGACCGCCAGCGCCCACTCGTCCTCCTCCGGCCCGAGCACGAGCCACAGGAAGAGCGGTACGCCGGCGAGGCGCGCCATGCTGAGCACGTTCGGCAGGGTCCACACCCGGTTCGAGCGGGGACTGTCTGCTGCCACCCGCACAGACTAGTCGGAGGCCGCTCCGGTGGGCTCGTCGTGGTGCGCGGCGTCACGGATCTCCCCGACCAGCTCCTCGAGCAGGTCCTCCAGGGCGGCCAGTCCGAGCGTCCGGCCCTCCTCGTCGACGACCCGGGCCATGTGCGCACCCCGGCGCTGCAGCGTCTCGAGGGCGTCGTGCAGCGGCTCGTCGGCGCGCACCGGTGCGAAGGGCCGGACCCACTTCTCCTCGACCGGCCGCTCCCGGCGCTCCTCGTCGGGCTCGAGGACGTCCTTGATGTGCAGGTAGCCGAGGAGCTCGCCGTCGGGCGCCGCGACCGGGAACCGGCTGAAGCCGGTGGCCGCGCAGAGCGCCTCGACCTGCGCACCGCTGGAGCCCCGCTCGACGACGGCGAGAGTGTCGGTCGGCATGAGGACCGCCGCCACGGTCTTCTCGGTGAAGCCCAGGGCGCCCGCCAGCCGGTCGTACTCGTCCTCGCGCAGCAGGCCCTCGCCCCGGGACTCCTCGACCAGCGCGGCGACCTCCTCCCGGGTGAACGCCGAGGTCAGCTCGTCCTTCGGCTCCACCCGCATCAGCCGCAGGGTCGCGTTGGCGATGGCGTTGAGGGCCACGATCACCGGCCGGAGCACGGTGACGATGCCGAGCATCGGCGGACCGAGCACCAGCGCCGCCCGGTCCGGACCGGCGATGGCGATGTTCTTGGGGACCATCTCCCCCAGGACCACGTGCAGGTAGGTGACGACCGTCAGCGCGACGACGAAGGCGACGGGGTGGAGCAGCGCCTCGGGCACGCCGAGGGCCTCGAACCCGGGCTCGATCAGGTGCGCGATCGCCGGCTCGCCGACGGCACCGAGGCCCAGGGAGCAGATCGTGATGCCCAGCTGCGCGCCGGCCATCATCAGCGAGACGCTCTCCATCGCGCGCAGGGTGGTGCGGGCCATCCGCGAGCCCGACTGGGCCAGCGGCTCGATCTGGCTGCGCCTCGCCGAGATGAGCGCGAACTCGGCGCCGACGAAGAAGGCGTTCGCGCCGAGCAGGACGGCGGCGAGGACGAGCGCCGCGGTGTCGCTCATCGCTCGCCCCCGCGCTCCGCGCCGTCGACCGGAACGGCGGCCGCGGTGTCGTCACCGCGGGTCTCGGGGTCGAGCCCGTCGTGGATCCGCAGCGACAGCCGGTCGACGCGGAGCCCGTCCATGTGCTCGACGGTGAGCACCGCCAGCCGCTCGCGTGGCTGCTCGGGATCGCTGGTGTCCGGCACGGGCACCTCGGCGACGTCGCCCGTGGCCGGCATCCGCCCCAGCACGCGCAGCACCAGCCCGGCGACGGTGTCGTAGTCCTCGTTCTCCGGCAGCGCGACCCCCGTGAGGTCCTCGACCTCGTCGGGACGAAGGAGGCCGGAGATCGACCAGCTGCCGTCGCGGCGCTGGCGGCCCCGCGAGCTCATCCGGTCGTGCTCGTCGGCGATGTCGCCCACGATCTCCTCGACCACGTCCTCCAAGGTGACGATGCCGGCGTGACCGCCGTACTCGTCGAGGACGATGGCCATCTGGAAGCTCTCGGTGCGCAGCTGGGCCAGCAGCGGGTCCAGGCGCAGGGAGTCGGGCACCACGATCGGCCGCGCCATCAGGTGCTTGACCTTCGTCGTGCTCCGCTCGTGGAGCGGCAGCGCCACGGCGTTCTTCACGTGCACGGTGCCGACCACGGCGTCCTCGTCGTCGAGCACCGGGAACCGGGAGTGGCCGGTGGTCCGTGCGAGCTCGATGACCGCGGAGGCGCGGTCGTTGGCCTCGAGGCTGTGGGTGCGCACCCGGGGCGTCATGATCTCGCCGGCGGTGCGGGTGCCGAACTCCACCGAGCGCTCCATCAGCTCGGCGGTGTCCGCGTCGAGGGTGCCCTCGTCGGCCGAGCGGGCGATCAGCGACGCCAGCTCCTGAGAGCTGCGCGCGGAGCGCAGCTCCTCCTGCGGCTCGAGGCCGAGCCGTCGGACCAGGGCGTTGGCCGAGCCGTTCAGCACCCGGATCGGCACCCGGATGGCGGCGGTGAACATCCGCATGGGCCGCTGAGTGGCGCGCGCGGTCGCCAGGGGCAGCGCCAGGGCGAGGTTCTTGGGGACGAGCTCCCCGAAGAGCATGGTGAGCACCGTCCCGCCGGCAAGCCCGAGCCCGACCGCGAGCGGTCCGATCGCTCCGTCCGGCACGCCGACGGCGGCGAGCGGCTCGTCGATGAGGTCGGCGACCGCCGGCTCGGCGAGGAAGCCGATCCCGAGGTTGGTGATCGTGATCCCGACCTGAGCGCCCGACAGCTGGGTCGAGAGCGACCGCAGCGCCGCCTGCACGCCCTTCGCGCCCGGGTCGCCCGCGTCCGCGGCCTGGTCGACCTTCGTCCGGTCGACGGTGACGAGGGAGAACTCGGCGGCCACGAAGACACCGCAGGCGGCCACCAGCAGGAGGGCCACGCCGAGCAGGAGCAGGGCCGTCACGAAAGCTCTCCTGGAACGGAGAGCGGGCTACTTTGAGAGCCGTCCATCGGGGGTGTCTGGGTCCTTGTCGAGTCAGGGCGGGTCAGCGGACCACCCTACAGGTCCAGGCCGTGATGACCCCTGTGCGTGGCGCGCATAGCCCGACCGGGCCATCCCGGATCGGGCTGGAACCTGACGCGCAGCCAGCCGACATCCGACAGACTGGGCGCGGCCGCGAACCGGGGGGTATCACGCAGGCTGCCTGTCATCGCCGTACCCATGCCCCCCGTGACACGGAGCACCCCCCTGTGACCGACCTGTCCGCGAACCCCGCCCGGCCCCAGACCGACCGCCCGGCGCTGGCCCGCCGCTCCGCGCTCACCGGCGCCGTCACCGGCGCCGTCGCCGCAGGGGCTGGCGCCGCCCTCGTGCCGACCGCGGCCCAGGCCGCGACGCGCTACCGGCCGGCCCGCTTCCGCGGCGCCCGGCTGCTCAGCAGCGCCGACCGGCACCTGGTGACCCGCTTCTCCTACGGCATCACCCCCGCGCTCGCCGCCGACGTACGCCGCGCGGGCGGCGGGCGCCGGTGGTTCGAGCAGCAGCTCGTCCCCGACCGGGTCACCGACAGCACCGCCGCCCGGACCCGCGGCTGGTGGCCCAGCCTCGATCGGGGCCCGCAAGAGCTCTGGAAGCGCCAGGTCGAGGAGGTCGAGGGCGGCTGGGAGGTGATGGCCGACTACGCCCGCTGGGCGCTGGTCCGCCGGATCACCACCCGCCGGCAGGTCCACGAGCTGATGACCGAGCTGTGGGAGAACCACCTCAACGTGCCGGCCGTCGGCGACGCCCAGTTCACCTACCGCGTGGACTACGGCGACACGATCCGGCGCCACGCCCTCGGCCGGTTCGACGAGCTGCTGCACGCGGCCATCACGCACCCGGCCATGGGCATCTTCCTCGACAACGCCGTGTCGACCGCACGGCACCCGAACGAGAACCTCGGTCGTGAGCTCCTCGAGCTGCACACGGTGGGCCGCGGCCACTACGACGAGGACGACGTCAAGGCCTCGGCGCGGATCCTCACCGGCTACCGCGTCGACCTCTGGCGGACGTGGACGGCCACGTACGTCACCAAGGACCACTGGACCGGCCCCGTGCAGGTCATGGGCTTCTCCGACGCCAACGCCGCTGCCGACGGCCGCGGGGTCGTGCGCCGCTTCCTCTCCTACCTCGCCCACCACCCGGCCACCGCCCAGCGCGTCGCCCGGCGGCTCGCGGTGAAGTTCGTCAGCGACGACCCGCCGCAGGCGCTCGTCGACCAGCTCGCCCGGGTCTACCTCGAGCACGACACCGAGATCCGCCCGGTGCTGCGCGCGCTGGTGGCGAGCTCGGCGTTCCGCAGCTCGGTCGGCGCGAAGGTCCGCGATCCCGGCGAGGACGTCGTCGCGACCTACCGCGTGCTGCGGCCCCGGCTGAGCGCTGCGCCCGCCGGGGAGGCCGGCAACGCCCACGCGGTGAAGGCGATGCTCTGGCAGGTCGAGAGCGTCGGCACCGCGCCGTTCTCCTGGCCGCGGCCCGACGGGCAGCCCATCGACAACGAGTCGTGGGCCACGCCGTCCCGGATCGTCGCGTCCATGGAGGTGCACTACGCGCTCTCGGGCCGCTGGTGGCCGCGGGAGGGCATCGCCTACCGCACCCCGACGCAGTGGCTGCCCCGCCGCCGCATCCGGTTCGACCTCCTCGTCGACCACCTCTCCCAGCAGCTCCTCCACCGACGGTCCACCGCGGCCCTGCTCCAGGCCTGCTGCGAGGCGTGCGACGTGTCGCCCCGCGAGCTCATCTCCGCCGACCACGGGCTGGTGCGCTGGAACTTCCACCGCCTGCTCGCCACCCTGCTCGACTCCCCCGCCCACCTGACCCGGTGATCACCATGCCCTCCCTCCCGTCCTCCCCCACCGCCTCCTGCTGCGAGGAGTTCGCGCGCGTCTCGCGCCGCGGTCTCTTCGCCGGTGCCCTCGCCCTCGCCGGCACCGCCACGGCCATCGGCTCCGCGGTCGTCACGGCCTCCCCCGCGCAGGCCGCCTCGGCCCGGTCGGTCCTGGTCGTCCTCTCCCTGCGCGGCGCCGCCGACGGGCTCTCGCTCGTCGTCCCGCACGCCGACCCCGTCTACTACGCCGCGCGCCCCCGCATCGCGGTACCCGCCGAGCGGTTGCTGGCCAAGGACGACATGTTCGGTCTCCACCCGCAGCTGGGCGCCCTGATGCCCCTGTGGAGCTCGGGCCGGCTCGCCGCCGTCCACGCCACCGGGCTGCCCGCCCCCAACCGGTCGCACTTCGCGGCGATGGAGGAGGTCGAGGACGCCGCTCCCGGCTCCTCGACCCGGCAGGGGTGGCTCAACCGCCTCATCGGCACCGACGCCAACCGCTCGCCGCTGCAGGCGCTCAGCCTCGGCGGCGGCGTGATGCCGGCCTCCCTCTACGGTCCCGAGGCGGCGATGTCCGCCGGGGACGTGGAGTCCGTCGGCATCCCGGGTGCCGACCAGTACGACGCCAAGGGCGGTCGCACCCGCTCGCTGCACACCCTCTGGGACGGCCAGTCGGGCCCGCTGGGCCGCGCGATGCGGTCGACGTTCGACGCGGTCGACGGCTTCGCACCGGTCAAGGAGACCCCCGACCGCCGCTCGTCGTACCCCCGCAGCGACCTGGGCCGGGCGATGGCCGAGGTCGCGCGGGTCGTCAAGGGCGACGTCGGCGTGGAGGTCGTGACGGTGGACCAGGGCGACTGGGACATGCACTCCGACCTGGGCACCCTCGAGTGGGGCCGGATGCGGCGCAACACCGAGGACCTCGGCGCCTCGATCGCCGCGTTCTTCGCCGACCTGGGCTCGCTCGCCTCCAAGGTGACCCTGGTGACGCTGAGCGAGTTCGGGCGCCGGGTGACCGAGAACTCCAGCACCGGCCTGGACCACGGCTACGGCAACGTGATGCTGCTGGCGGGCGCCGGGGTGAAGGGGGGCCGCTACTACGGCACCTGGCCGGGGCTCACCAACAGCCTGGACGCCGACCTGCTCGTCACGACCGACTACCGCAGCGTCCTCTCGGAAGTCGTCGCCAGCCGCTTCGACGCCTCGACGGCCGCCGTCTTCCCGGGGTTCCAGCCGGAGCAGGTCGGCGTGATGACCAGCCTGTAGCCGGGAGCGTCGGTGGACGGCCGCCCGGGCCGCCACCACAGTGGGCTCCGTGCGCGTCGTCCAGTGGGCCACCGGCGGGGTCGGCAAGGCCGCGATCGAGACCATCCTGCTCCATCCCGAGCTGGAGCTGGTCG
Source organism: Nocardioides ureilyticus (assembly GCF_051280745.1). Lineage (NCBI taxonomy): Bacteria > Bacillati > Actinomycetota > Actinomycetes > Propionibacteriales > Nocardioidaceae > Nocardioides > Nocardioides ureilyticus. Next base: position 44,506 of record NZ_JBNCOG010000022.1, read on the forward strand.
GCTGCTGGGTGCACTCGGCCGGCAAGGGCGGGCGTGACGTCGGCGAGCTCCTCGGCCGGGAGCCGCTCGGTGTGCGCACCACGACGAGCCTCGACGAGGTCCTGGCGATGGACGCCGACTGCGTCCTCTACTCCCCGCTCGTGCCGGACCGCGACGTGGTGGCCGCGCTGCTGCGCTCGGGCAAGAACGTCGTCACGCCCGTCGGCTGGTTCTACCCCTCCGAGCGGGACGGCGCGCCGTTGGCCGCCGCGTGCGAGGAGGGCCGCTCGACGCTGCACGGCACCGGGATCAACCCCGGCGGCATCACCGAGCTCCACCCGCTCGTCTTCTCCGCCCTCTCCTCCGCGGTGACGTTCGTCCGGGGGGAGGAGTTCTCCGACATCCGCACCTACGACGCGCCCGACGTCGTCCGCCACCTCATGATGTTCGGCGGCCGGCCCGAGGAGGCGATGGGCGGCCCCATGCTCGGCCTGCTCTCGGGCGGCTTCGTGCAGTCGGTGCGGATGTGCCTCGACGCCCTGGGCTTCTCCCGTGACGCGGAGATCCGCACCGCGCAGGCGGTGGCGGTGGCGACGGCGCCGATCGACTCGCCGATCGGCACCATCGAGCCGGGGCTGGTGGCGGGCCAGCGCTTCGTGTGGGAGGCGGTCGTCCGGGATCGGGTCGTGGTCCGCGTGGCGGTGAACTGGCTGATGGGCGAGGAGCACCTCGACCCGGCCTGGACCTTCGGACCGGAGGGCGAGCGCTTCGAGGTCGAGTTGCAGGGGGACCCACCGGCGCACGTGACGATCAAGGGGTGGCAGCCGGCGTCGGTGGCCGAGGGCCTCGCCCGCAATCCCGGCGTGGTCGCGACGGCGGTCCACTGCGTCAACTCGATCCCGTACGTCGTGGCGGCCGAGCCGGGGATCCGGACCTATCTCGACCTGCCGCTCGTCGCCGGGCGCGCCCATCCCGACCTCGCCTGAGCGCCCACCTCTCCGCGGCGCCGCCCGGCCCGGTCACTCCCGGGAGCCGCGTCGCTCCGCGCGTCGCTCGGCCGCCTCGTCGCCGTGGAAGAGCCCGGCCGACTCGTCGTGCCGGTCGACCGTCGCCTGCTGCTGGGGGTCGCCGACCAGCTGCACCCGCTGGCGCGGGAGGCCGGCGCTCTCGTGCTCGCGGACCCACCCGACCAGCTGCTCGCGGACGAAGCACCGCAGGTCGAACAGGCGCGGCGCGTCGGCAGCGGTCACCAGCACCCGCACCCGCACCCAGCCGCCGACGGCGTCGGTCACCTGCAGCACCTTGACCCGCCCGTCCCAGAGGTCGGTGCGCTCGAGCACCCGGTCGAGCTCCGTCCGCATGCCGCCGACGTCCACGCGCCAGTCGACGTCGAGCTCGACGGAGCCGAGCAGCTCGGAGCTGTGCCGCGTCCAGTTCTGGAACGGCGTCGACGTGAAGTAGGTGCACGGCAGCACCAGCCGGCGGTCGTCCCACGCCCGGACGACCACGTAGCTCAGCGTGATCTCCTCGATCCAGCCCCACTCCCCGTCGACGACCACGACGTCGTCGATGCGCACCGCGTCGCTGAAGGCCACCTGCAGCCCGGCGAAGACGTTGCTCAGCGCGCTCTGGGCCGCCACGGCGGCCACCACGCTGATCAGACCCGCCGACGCGAGGACGCTCGCCCCCACCGCCTCGACGCCGGGCAGGCTCAGCAGCGCCGCCCCGGTGACGACGATGACCCCCGACGCGATGGTCAGCCGGCGGATGATGAGGACCTGCGTGCGCAGCCGCCGGGCGTGCCGGTTGTCCGGGGCGTCGGTCCGTTGCCGGTTCCGCCGGAGGCCGAGGTCCTCGACGAAGAGCACCGCTGCGGTCAGGAGCCACCCGACCGCCACGATGGTCAGGACCTCTTCGAGCTGACGGATCCAGTACAGCTCGCTGTCGACCGATCGCTCGAACCGGTGGATCACCGGCCGGGCGGCCAGGACGACCACGAGCACCCGGAACGGCAGCCGGACCACCCGGTGCAGCCGGGCCGCGGGCGCCCAGCGGCGGCCGAGCAGGTTCGCGCCCAGCCGCGCGACGAGGATGACGAGCAGTGCGCCGACCAGCGCCACACCGGCAGCGGCCAGGTCGTCGGTCCATCGGTCCATCGGCCCATCCTCGCGGAGCGGCCGCCCGCGACGCCATCGGGTCCGCCGCCGGCCGGCGCCGGACCGGTCGTTGATCAGCTGACGAGCTTGAGGCCGATCACGCAGCCGACGAGGCCGGCCAGGAGCAGCACCCGCACGACGCTCACCGGTTCGGCACCGGTCACCATGCCGACGGCCACGGTCAGCGAGGCTCCGATCCCGACCCAGACGGCGTACGCCGTCCCGAGCGGCAGGCTGCGCATGGCGTAGCCGAGGCCCACCATGCTGGCGCTCACGGCGACGAGGAAGACCCCCGTGGGGAGCGGCCGGGTGAGGCCGTCGGAGCGGTCGAGCGCCACCGCCCAGACCGCCTCGAGCATGCCGGAGACCACCAGCACCAACCAGGCCACGTCGAGCTCCTCCTGGCCGTCTTGTCGCCCGCCGGGTACGGCTCCCTCGTCCGGTGGGCCGATGGCCGGCCCGGTCCGGAGGCTACCGGAGCCGGAGGGCCTCAGAGCACGAAGATCGCCAGCAGGACCACGGTGACCAGGAGCGAGAGCATCAGCGAGCCGAAGCAGCCGAGCCGGTTGCTGAAGAAGAAGAACATCAGGCACCCGGCGCGTTCTTTGACGGGTGCGCGTCCTGGTCGGCGGCGTCCTCGTTGCCGCCCGCGGTCGGGCGCTGGTCGGCGCCGTCGACCGCCGGCTCGTCCACCCCGGTCGGGCCGGTCTCGCCCGGCCCGGTCAGGGGCGGCTCGGAGTCCTGGTCGTGGGGGTCGGGGTTGCGCGTGGAGTCGGTCATGGCGGTCCGGTACCCGCCGCGCGGCGCTGCACCGGTCGCCCGTGAGGGTGAGGTTCTCGCGCCCGGCGACCGGGCACCAGCAAGCGGCACGACCCATCAGAACTCACTAGGAGCATCCGTGAAGCGCGCCCTCATGCTGTACGTCGTCCGCCTCCTGTGGGCCGGTCCCCAGCGCAGCGGCAACTGACGCAGCCGACCACCCACCGCGACCGGGCCGTCCCTCGTGGGGGCGGCCCGGTCGCGTCTCGCTCGGGTCTCGGTCGGGTCTCGGCGGCCCGCTCAGCGGTGGGTGCGGCCGGACCCACCCGACCGGCGGTTCTTCACCTGGTCGATCGCGGACTTGATCTTCGCCTGGTTCTCGGGCTTGCGCGACTCGTCGTACAGCTTCTTGGCGATACCCAGCATGGCCGCCGATCTCATGATCTTCATGGAGCGCCGGTACCCCGTCCACCACCGAAGGAGTCGCTCACCTGGCCGTGGTCCAGCACCCGCGCGGTGAGCGCTCCCCGGGCCGCCCGGCTGCGCAGCTCGGCGACCAGCGACTCGTCGTCTCCCGCCACGACCGTGAGGTTTCCGGGCCGCCGGGCCCGGAGGGTCGCCGGCTCGACGGCGACGGCGGTCCGGGCGAAGACCGAGCGGAGCCCGGCGACCACGTCCCGCGTCGCGGCGAACGGCGCCCGGTCGCTGAGGTTGAGGAGGAACCAGCCGCCTCCCTGGAGGACCCGGCGCACGTCGGCGAAGAACGCGACGGTGACCAGGTCGGGGGGCACCCGGCCGGCGTCGTAGGCGTCGAGCACCACCAGCTCCGCGGAGTCCTCGGCCAGGGCGGCCATCCCCGCGCGCCCGTCGACCGGCCGGACCCGCACGCCGCTGCGCCGGGGCAGCGGCAGGCGCTCCCGCACGAGCACGGTGAGCTCATCGTCCGGCTCCAGCACCACCTGCCGAGAGCGCGGACGGGTGGCAGCGACGTAGCGGGCGAGCGTGAGCCCGGCGCCGCCCACGTGGACCACCCGGGTCGGCTCGCCCGCCGGTCGGTGCAGGTCGACCACGTCGCCGAGGCGGCGCACGTAGTCGAACGCGAGGTGGGTGGGGTCCGCGAGGTCGACGTAGGACTGGTCGCGACCGTCGACGCGGACCAGGTACGCCTCCGCCCGGTCCGCCGCGACCACCTCGCGCACGGGGCCGTCGAGGCCGCCCGCTCCCGACCCGCCCGCGCCCGATCCGCCCACCCCGGACCCGCTCAGCGCCGCAGCAGGGCGGCCATCTCGGGCAGCTCGAAGACCTCGGCGGTCTCCAGCGCCGACCGCGGACCCTGCGCCGGGTCGGCCCCCGCCTCGAGCAGCGCGGTCACGATGTCGGCGCGCTGGCGGAAGACCGCGGCGGCGAGCGCGGTCTGCCCGCGGTCGTTGGCGCGCGCGTGGTCGGCGCCCCGGTCGAGCAGGCCGCGGACCAGCGGGGCGTGGGTGTGGTATGCCGCGAGGATCAGCAGCGTGTCGCCGGCGCCGTTGGTGAGGTCGACCGGCAGGCCGGCGTCCACGTGGTCGAGCAGGAGCGGCTCGCCCGCTCTCGCGAGGTCGAACATCGAGCGCAGGAACTCCAGCTCCGCGTCGGTCAGTCCCGTGGTCAGCCCCGTGGTCAGCCCCGTGTTCGCCCCGTCTTCGCTCATCGCAGCGAGGGTAGCCACCCGGCTGCGAACCGCTCGCCGATCAGCCGGTGGGTGGCCGCGTCGGGGTGCAGCGCGTCGGGGAGCGGCAGCCGGTCCGCGTCGGCCTCGCCGTACAGCTCTCGGCCGTCGAGATAGGTGATCGCGGGGTCCTCCTCCGCCCTCTGCTCGACGATCCGGGCCAGCTCGGCGCGGATCCGGCGCAGGGTCAGCCGCGTGCGGTCCGAGGGATCTCCGGTCGCGACGAAGCGGACACCGTCGGCGCTCACGTCCGGCGCGGCGGGGCCGGGGGTGTCCTCGTGCACCGGGCAGAGGATCGGCGAGACGACCAGCAGCGGCACGTCGGGGTGGCCGTCGCGGATCGTGTCGAGGAAGCCGTGGACGGCGGGGGCGAAGGCCCGCAGCCGCATCAGGTCGAGGTTCACCAGGTTGACGCCGATCTTGACGCTGACCAGGTCGGCCGGGGTGTCCCGGATCGTGCGGGCGACGAAGGGGTCGAGCAGGGCGCTCCCGCCGAAGCCCAGGTTGACCAGCTCGACGCCCGCCTGCTGGGCGGCCACCGCGGGCCACGTCTCCGACGGCCCCGCGGCGTCCGAGCCGTGGCTGATGGAGCTGCCGTGGTGCACCCAGACCGGCCGCCCGCGATCCGGCACCGGCGCCACCGGCGCGTCGGTGCGGAGCTCCACCAGCTCGGTGATCTCCCGGTGCGAGAGCCACAGCTCCAGGTCCTTCTCGCCCGCCTCGAGCCCCGAGAAGCGGAGGGTGGCGACCGGGCCCGGCTCGGTCGTGGTCTCCCCCGACGCCATGTCCACCGTCATGACGTGACCGCCGCCGGCGACGGCGCGGGCGGCCAGCCTCCCGTCGACGACCAGGTCGTGCACGCCGTCGGGGCGCCGAGGCACCCCTCGGTAGGCGACCTTGGTGGGCAGCACGTCGAGCTCCAACGCGGTGGCGCGGGTACGGACGACCAGGCGGACGCCGGACGGCTGTGCCTCGGCCATGGCCAGCTGGCCGTCGGGGACCTGCCGCCGGGCCCACGCCGGGAGCCGGTGCGGCAGCCAGCCGCGCTCGGTCCGCTCCAGCTCCAGGGCGCCCCACACGAGCTGGGGCGTGATCGGCGTGGTCGTCCAGCCGCTGCGGTCGTCGACGCTCACGGGGCAGCAGCCTGCCAGACCGGTCACTGCCCTCCCCCGGCTGGACGCCCGGCCCGGCGGGTACGGGGTGGGCATGAGCGAGCAGCCCGAACGCCCCGCACAGCCCGGTATCGAGACCGACGTGCCGAAGAAGGTCGTCGCCGACGTCCAGGCGGCCTTGGACGCCACCTTCAACGCCCGCGCCGACGGCTTCCCGGACTCGGTCGAGGAGCACCTCCGCACACAGCTGCGGGAGCGCGGCGTGCTCGACGGGGTCTCCGACACCTGGGTGATGCAGGCGGCGGGCGCGATCGCGGCGGGTGAGCCCGTCGCGGCCGAGCCGGGCGACGCCTGACCCTCCTGCCTCCGGCCACGCCGCTCACCGGGGGGTGCGACGATGCCGCCCATGCCTGCCTACTGGATCGCCACCTACGTCGAGGTCACCGACGAGGCCAAGCTCGGGCGGTACGCCGAGCTGGCCCTCCCGGCCATCACCGCCGGGGGCGGCCGCTTCCTCGCCCGCGGGATGCCGGAGCTCACCTACGAGGCCGGCCGGGCCACCCGCACCGTGGTCATCGAGTTCGAGAGCGTCGAGGCCGCGCGGGCCACGCACGACAGCCCGGCCTACCAGGAGGCGCTGGCGGCGCTCGACGGCGGGGCGGTCCGGGACCTCCGGGTGGTGCCCGGCGCCTGAGCCGCGAGTCACCGGCCGGCACCTACGCTGGGTGACGTGGCACGGCGGCGGACAGCGGCACTCGCGCTCGCCGGTGCGCTCGGGAGCGGGGCACTGGCGGGTGGCTGCGCCGACACCTCGACCTCCGGCGGCGAGACGCCCGCCCTCGCCCCCGACTACTCCTCCACCGGGCCTGCCCAGGGCGATGACGGCCCGGCAGGCCGGGCCGGCGCGTCCCCGGACGCGCTGCACCCCGCGGTCGAGGAGGCCCTCGACGGCAGGCTCCGCGTCGCCGCCGACGCCGCCGCGCTCGCCTCCGGGCTGCGCGCCGCCGACCGGCTCGTGCAGGACCCGGACACACCGGAGGACGTGCTCGCCGCTGCGGCGCGGGTGCAGCAGGTCGCCTACCGCCGGCTCGCCCAACGCCCGCGCTGGGACGACACGGTCCTGCGCCGGCTGCCGCGGAAGCTGCGCGCCGCGACCCGCGCGAACGTCTCGTCCCGTCGCGAGTTCCTCTCCATGCACACCAACCCCGGGGACACCCTTCCCGCCTGGCGCATCGTGGCGCCGGAGCCGGCCGACGAGCTGCTCTCGTACTACCGCGAGGCCCAACGCCGCTTCGGCGTCGACTGGGAGTACCTCGCCGCCATCAACCTGGTCGAGACCGGCATGGGCCGCATCCGCGGCACCTCCGTCGCCGGCGCCCAGGGCCCCATGCAGTTCATGCCCGCTACGTGGGAGCAGTACGGCCGTGGCGACGTCCACGACCCCCGGGACGCGATCCTCGCCGCGGCGCGGTACCTCGACGCCCGAGGGTTCAGCGAGCCCGGCGGGCGGCCCGGCGCGCTCTACGCCTACAACAACCACCCGGCGTACGTGCGGGGCGTGACCCGGATCGCCGAGGTGATGCAGGAGCGTCCCCGCGCCTTCCGGGCCTACCACCGGTGGCAGGTGTACTACCGGACCGAGGTGGGAGACGTGCTCCTGCCGGTCGGCTACGACGAGCGTCGCTCGGTCGACGTGCGCCGTTGGCTGCGGCGTCACCCTTCGGCCACCGTCCTCCCCGGCCCGGGATAGAATTCGCCCGCGCGGCAACGCGTGAGGCCAGGACGCAGGCCTCCTCGACGGTGGAGGCACGGTGACATCTGCGACGGGCGCACCCCACGGTGCGGACAGCGTCGGTGCCTCCCCGGGCGACCGCGCAGAGGCCGCTCGACGGCTCGCCCACGCCAGTGACCGGAGCCGCTCCCTCGACCGGCTGTGCGAGCTCGCCGCCGCCCTGCTCGACACGCCGTCCGCGCAGGTCTCCCTGATCAGCGACGTCCAGGTGGTGGTGGGTGGCTACGGCACCGGCCCCGCCGAGCCGCAGGGTCTGTCAGCACCGACGCCCGCCGAGGACTCGCTGTGCACGGTCACCGTCGGGCTCGGCCGGCCGCTGGCGGTCTCCGACGCTCCGCACGACGCCCAGGTGGCCCACCTGCCGCCGGTGACCAGCGGCGCCGTCGGGGCCTATCTCGGCGTGCCGCTCGTGACGGGGACGGGCCATGTGGTCGGCGCCCTCTGCGCCTACGACGGCTCGCCGCGCTCCTGGTCCGACCGCGACGTCACCACGCTCGAGCGGCTGGCGGAGTCGGTGGTCGCGGACCTCGAGCTGGCGGCCCTCAGCTTCGACTTCGAGACGGGCCAGGTGGCGTGGCGGCTGGCCACCGATGCCGCGGGGGTCGGCGCCTTCGACTGGGACCTGCGCACCGGCCTGCTCCGGTGGGACGACCGCCTCCTCGAGCTCTTCGGCCTGGACCGCGGCTCCTTCGACGGCCGGATCGAGACCTTCAACGCCACCGTGCACCCCGAGGACCTGCCCCGGGTGACCGCCGCCCTCGCCTCCGCGATCGCCGCGTGCGGAGAGTTCGCCACGGAGTACCGCATCCAGCTGCCGGACGGGCGGCTGCGGTGGATCGCTGCGCGCGGGCGGGCGCTTCGAGGCGACGGAGGCGTCGCCGTCCGGTTCCTCGGCGCGGCGTACGACACGACCGCGGTGCAGGAGGGCGAGGCCCGCGTCGCCCGCGTGCTGGAGTCGATGCCGACGGCCTTCTTCCAGCTCGACCGGGACTGGCGGTTCAGCTACCTCAACGGCGAGGCGGAGCGCCTGCTGGGGAAGGCCCGCGAGGAGCTGGTCGGCCAGGTCGTCTGGGAGGCGTTCCCCGCCTCGGTCGGGACGGACTTCGAGACCTACTACCGGCGCGCGGTCGAGACCGGCGAGCCCGTCGCGTTCGACGCCCACTACCCGGCGCCGCTGGACGCCTGGTACGAGGTCCGTGGCTGGCCGAACCCCGACGGGTTGGCCGTCTACTTCGTGGAGGTGACCAGCCGCCACCGGGCCCAGGAGCAGGTGGCGCGCGCGGCCCGCCGCGATGCCCTCCTGGCGCACGTGACCGAGCGGCTGAGCGGCACCCTCGACCTCGGCGAGGCGGTGGCCCGCCTCGGCGCGCTCGTGGTCCCCCAGCTCGGCGACTGGTGCGTGGCGACCCTCGTGACCGACGTCGGCCACGACGGACGCCCACCCACCCTGCGCGACGTCGGTGGCTGGCACCGCGACCCGGACTTGCAGCCCCTCGTGGAGCGCTTCGCAGACATCCGGCTGGCGCACCTGCTCGACACCTCGTTCCTCGCCGGCATCCTCGCCTCCGACCAGCCGATCGTCGTCGAGGACGTCGCCGAGGCGTTCGCCCGGCTCTTCGAGGAGGGCGAGGTCCGCGACCTCGTCCGCCGGCTCGCCCCCGAGCACGCCGTCGTCGTCACGCTGAGGGGCCGCGACCGGGTCGTCGGCCTGCTCACGGTGCTCCGCGCTCCCGGGACCGGCGCCTTCTCCGCCGACGACGTCGACACGCTGACCCAGGTCGCCACGCGCGCGGGCCTGGCGCTGGACAACGCCCGGCTGTTCGCCGAGCACCGCGACCTGGCCGAGGGCCTGCAGCGCAGCATGCTCACCGCTCCCCCGCAACCCGACCACCTGCAGATCGCGGTGCGCTACGAAGCGGCCGCCGAGACCGCGCAGGTGGGCGGCGACTGGTACGACGCGTTCCTCCAGGACGAGGGCGCGACCGTGGTCGTCATCGGCGACGTCGTGGGCCACGACACCGCTGCGGCTGCCGCCATGGGCCAGGTGCGCAGCATGCTCCGCGGCATCGCCGTCTTCACCGGCCACGGCCCGGCCGACGTCCTGCACGGCGTCGACCGGGCCCTCGACACGCTCCAGGTGGACACGACCGCCACCGCGGTGGTCGCCCGCCTCGAGCAGACCACGGAGGAGAAGGACCGGGGCGTCACCCGGCTGCGCTGGTCCAACGCCGGGCACCCGCCACCGGTCCTCGTCCGCGCCGACGGCCGGGTCGAGATCCTGGCCAGCGACGAACCGAACGTGCTGCTGGGGCTGGAGCCCGGGGCGGAGCGCTCCGAGCACGAGCTGGTGGTCGAGCGCGGGGCGACGTTCCTGCTCTTCACCGACGGCCTGGTCGAGCGTCGCGGCGAGGACCTCGACACGGGACTGGAGCGGCTCCGGATGGAGCTCACCCAGCTCGCCGCGGCCGACCTGCCCCTCGACCGGCTCTGCGACCGGCTCCTGGGACGCATGGTGCCCAGTCGCCGCGACGACGACATCGCGCTGGTCGCCGTACGCCTCCACCCGCAGGACGGGCCGCGGCCGGAGGAGGCCGGTCCCACCCGGGTGCCGGCCTCGGTCGACCCCGCCTCGCCCGGCGCGAGCAGCCGGGTCGTCCGGGCTCGGTTCGCCGCCGACGCCGTCAGCGTGCCCGTGGCCCGCGCCTTCATCCGCGACGCCCTCCAGTCCCACCCGCCGACGCTGGTCGAGAACGCCGCCCTCTGCGTCACCGAGCTGGCTGCCAACGCCGCGCTGCACAGCGGCGGGCACGCCCTGGAGGTCTCGGTCCGGCTCGACCCCGAAGGCGTCACCGTCGCGGTCGCAGACGAGGGCGACGTGCCCGCCGAGGCGGTGGTGCCGCGGATGGTCGTCGACAGCACCGGGGGGCTCGCCGAGGAGGCCACGACGGGCCGAGGACTCGGGATCGTCTCGGTCCTGGCCGCCGAGTGGGGCGTCGAGCGCACCCCGGACGGCAAGCGGGTGTGGGCCTGGGTCGTCGACGAGCCCGCCGAGCACCCCGTGCGCCCGCCGGACTCGCCGCCGAGCCCGTCGCCCGCCCTGCACGGCCCCGACGACCTCCCCGACGGATGGGGCGCGGTGCAGGTGGTCGGCTGCCCCGTGTCGCTGGCCCTCGCCTCCGACCAGCACTTCGACGAGCTGGTGCGCGAGCTCCAGCTGCTGGCCGCGGCGCGCGAGGACGGCGGCCCCTGCGAGCTGGTCGTCGAGCTCCAGCAGCTCATGGCCCGTCCGGCACCCGCCCGCCACCTGGCCCGGCTCACCGCCCAGCGCGCCGCCGCGGCCGGGCAGGAGGAGGTCGACCTCGAGCTGGTGCTGCCGCGCGCGGCCGCCGAGGACGTCCGGCGCCTCGTCGACGCGCTCGTGCTGGCCGACCGCCTGTGCGAGGAGCAGCACCTGCTCACCCTCTGCGCCACTGAGGGCGTCCGGCTCTACCGTGCCTGGATGGCCCAGCAGGTCGCCGGTCAGCTCCTCGACGGGCAGGCGCCGGAGGCCTGGTCGGTCTGGGTGAGCCGCACGTCCCCCGACGCGGCCGTCCGGCCCGCGCAGGAAGCCGGGGACAGCTCCGCCTGAGCCGGCCGTGACCGGAGCCGTCGGCCGGTCTCAGCGCTCGACGTACACCGACCTGCCCAGCTCCAGGAACTGGGCGGACTTCTCCGACATGCCGGCCGCGACGGCGGCGGTGGTGGTGTCCATACCCCGCTGCGCGGCGTAGTCGCGGACGTCTTGGGTGATCCGCATCGAGTCACCCAGCGGCCGGTTCGGCGAGGACGGCGCCTACGTCGTGGTCCGCGACGCGGGAGCTCACGCCGCGCGGGTGCCGTTGCACGAGACGTTCCACCTGTACGTCGACGCGCACGGCGTGCTGCGCACCGACCACGAGCTGCGGCTCTGGGGCGCGCCGGCAGTCCGCCTGCACTACAAGCTCGAACGCGTGTCGTGACGCTGCACAGCCTCCACCTCGCCGAGGTCCCGCGGGTCGTCGGGACACGTGCGCTCCCACGCCCGCCGACGAGCTCGACCGGCGGCAGGTGCTCGACGGGCAGGCACACGAGGACTGGTCGGCCGGGATGGTGTCGCGCTGTGCCCGCCGGTCAGGTGGTCGCGTCGGCCCAGTCGCGTGCCCGTCGACTGGAGACCAGCAGGAGCAGAGCAACGTCGACGACACCGAAGACGATTGCCTCCGTCTCCTGCCACCAGATCAGCTTGGCGAGCGTGAAGAGGATGCCGAACGTGGCATAGGCGATCACGCCGCGTCTGCCTCGTTCGCTGCCTCGGGCCAACGCCACGCCGGCCATCACTCCCAGGGCCGAGACCGTGGCGAACCCGACCGCGAACAACACCGTCCCCACGGAGGGGGCCGGCGCTTCCGCCCAGAACAGGGAGAAGTAGACCGCGCCGCCCGTCGTGACCGGGGCGAGGGCGAGGATCAGGACGAAGGCGGCGACGACGACCGCCGGGCGGGTGCGATGGCGTGGGGCGAGCAAGGTGGCCATGGGGTCTCCTGGTGGGATCGCGGGCTGTTCGAACCAGGGTGGGCCGCTGGGGTCGGCACCGCCTGAGGCGTGGTTCCCGTTCCTGCCGGGTCGCGACGGCCCGCGCAACCGGGACGCCTGGTCCCATGACAGGGGTCGCTCGGTCCGTCACCATGAGTCATGCGCACCCGTATGGCGGTCGTCGTCGGCGCGGCCGTCGCAATCGCGATGGTCACGCTGACAGCGCTCGTGCACGTGCCCAACGCCGACTCGGCCCTGGCCGCCGGGGTGACCGACTGGTGGTTGACCGGCATCACGATGGGTGTCGTCTACACGCTGACCGGAGGTTGGATCCTCTGGCGGCGCCCCGACCTGACGATCGGCATGCTGCTCATGGCCATCGGTCTGTGCGCCGTCACTGGCATGTTCGCTCTCGAGCACGGGGTCCGAGCTTTGGAGGTCGGCGCCCTCCCCGGCGGCCGCCTCGCACTGTGGCTGGGGAACTGGGTCTGGGCCGCGACGATGGTGTCCGTGGTCGCTGTCGTGCCTCACCTGCTTCCCGAGGGCGGCGTGCCCGAGGGGCGCAGGCGGCTGGCGGCCGGGGCTGGCGTGGTCGCCGTCCTCGCCATGGCCCTGGTCTGGATGACCACCCCGTACGACGCCATCTCGGCGGAGATCGCGTCCAGGGCGCGGAACCCGGTCGCTGTCGAGAGCGACGTCTGGGCCGGTGTGTTCTTCGCGGCCGTCCTCGCCGGCACGGTGGTGTCGGTGGCCTCGGTCGTGCTGCGGTGGCGTCGGAGTCGCGGGGAGACGCGGCAACAGCTCAAGTGGATCCTGGTCGGGGTGGCGGCCAGCCTCCTCCTCTTCACCGTCGGCTTTGCGGCCGGGCCGGTCGTCACCGCGGCGGCGATGGTCCCCCTGCCCGCCGCGATCGTGCTGGCGGTGCTTCGCCTCGGGCTCTGGGACGTCGACGTGGTGATCTCACGGAGCCTGACCTGGTTCGCCGTCCTGGTCACCCTCGTGCTCGTCTACCTGCTCGCGCTGTCCGCGGTCCTGCTGGTCGTCCCCGGCGCCGAGGCCGACCGGTGGCCCGGGATGCTGGCCGTCGTGGTGGCCGTGGCCCTGTCGCCGACGGTGCACGCCGTCTACCGCCGCGAGGTCAACCTCCGGGTCCACGGCGTCGAGGACGACCCCGCCACGAACCTGGCCGACCTGGGGCGTCGTCTCGAGGACCGGCCGTTGGGCGGTCAGTCGGCCGAGATGCTGCTCGGGGAGGCCATCTCCTCGCTGTCCGCCCGGCTGGGCGTCGAGGGCTTGCGGCTCCGGCTCGCGGACGGTGGTCACGTCGGCGAGCGGCTCGGGCCCCCAGGCGGGCACGCCGTCCCGCTGCAGCACGCGGGGCGGGAGGTGGGGTCACTCGAGCTGCCGACCGCACCGGCCGAGCTGGGTCGCCACCGCCGCCGTCTGGTCGCTCGCCTCCTCCCCGGCCTCGCCGTGGTCGCGCACGGCGCGTTGCTGGAGCGGATGCTGTCCCGGGCAACCGGCGAGCTCGCCGGGGCACGGGAGGAGGAGCGGCGACAGCTGCACCGCGAGCTGCACGACGGTCTCGGCCCGGCGCTGGCGGCGATGGCGCTGAAGGCCGAGGTGGCCCGGGACCTGGTCGCCGCCGAGCCGGACCGCGCGGCCGCGATCCTCGATGGCATCGTGCCGCAGCTCGCCGGCACGGTGTCCGAGGTCCGCTCCGTCGTGCTCGGCCTGCGCCCTTCGACCCTCGACGAGCTGGGCCTCGAGGGCGCCCTGGTCGAGCTGGTCGAGGGATTCAGCAACCCCGATCAGCGAGTGACGCTGCGGTGCGCGCCGGACGCCCTCCGAGGGCTGGCCGCGGCCACCGAGGTGGCGACGTACCGGATCGTGGCCGAGGCGCTGACCAACGCCCATCGCCACGCCCGGGCCTCGCTCGTCACGGTCGAGGTGCGGCGCGTCGGCGACAAGGTCGAGGCCAGCGTCACCGACGACGGCACAGGCATCGCGGCGCGCGACGGCACCGGGATCGGGCTGGCGTCCATGTCGGGTCGCGCAGCGGACGTGGGCGGCCGGCTCGAGGTCGGCCCCGCACCCGGCGGTGCCGGCACGCGGGTGTGCGCACTGCTCCCAGGAGCCACCTGATGAAGCTGCTCCTGGTCGACGACCACCCGCTCTACCGGGAGGGACTCACCATGGCGTTGACCACGATGGCCGACGTCGAGGTCGTCGGGCAGGCCGGCGACGGCGAGTCTGCGGTCAGCCTGGCCAGTCAGCTCCGGCCAGACGTGGTGGTGATGGACCTGCACCTACCCGGCATGTCGGGCGTCGAGGCGACGCGACGGATCGTGGCCGAGCTCCCGGCGACCGGCGTGCTGGTGCTGACGATGCTGGAGGGCGACGACTCGCTGTCCGCCGCGATGCGGGCCGGGGCCCGGGGCTACCTGCTCAAGGGTGCCGACCGCGGAGAGATCGAGCGTGCGGTGCGCACGGTGGGCTCGGGCGAGGTGGTGTTCAGCGCGGCGGTCGCACCCAGCGTCATGGCGTGGTTCCGCACCGGGGGCGAGACCCCCTTTCCCGAGCTGACCGAGCGAGAGCGAGAGGTCCTCGACCTCGTGGCACGCGGCCTGACCAACGCCGAGATCGCCGGCCGCCTCGTGCTGAGCGACAAGACGGTGCGCAACCACGTCTCCAACGTCTTCGCCAAGCTGCATGTCACCACTCGGGCGAGTGCGGTGGCGCGGGCTCGGGACGCCGGGCTCGGCGAGCGATGACCCCCGCCCTCTCCGCCGGCCAGTCCCGATGCACCCGCGGCGTGCAGAAGACCGGCCATGCTCCGGGACTGGCACGAGGTGCCAGCACCTGAGCCGATGACGAGCTCCCGGCGCCCTGCTCGCGGTCGCCGCAGCGTGGCCGAGGTCAGATGACCTGGTCCCCCTCGAGCCAGTAGTCGAGCCCCCGTCCGCCCTCGATGGCGTCCTCCGACGTGGTGGGTGCGACGCGCGGGTCGGTTGCGATGTCGACCAGTGTCTCGACCGGGACCGGTAGGTCCAGGTCCCGGGGGTCGCCGGTGATCTCAGCTCCGGAGTAGCGCAGCACGACGGAGTGGTCGTCCATCTCGGCGATCACGACGACGAGACCTGGGTCCTCCTGCGGAGCCAGCTCGTCCCAGGTGAGCGTGACTCCGTCGCCGAGGTCGGCGCAGTGGCCATCGTCGCAGTACGGGTCCTGCACCGGCTCCTCCGGCGAGACGCCGACGACGACGATGTTGCCCTCGCCGGCGAAGTTGGTCGTGGCCGCGACAGCGCGCTTCGGCTTCGGGAACAGGCGGCGGTAGTTGTCGGCCGCCCAGTCGACGCCGGCCCTGGTCGGATCGAGGTCGATGTGCTCGGCCACCACATAGGCCAGCGAGCGTGGTGTCGTCGGCTCGTCACCACCCTCGGGTGCCTCGGGCCAGAGGACGGCGAGCACCACAGTGCCGATGACACCGATCGAGAGCAGCCCGACAGCGGGCGACCAGGCACGGCGCGAGCCCATCCGATCGACCTCCTTCGCGACAGACCCATGCTGGCACAGCGCGCGCTGACGTCCGTACCTGCTCCGCAGCGGGCGTCACCCTCGCGGTCGCCGGCCCTCGGCCGCCACGCACCGACTCGACGTTCTCGGTCTGGCACAGCGTGCGCCAGATGGTGGAGACGGTCCACGGCCAGGCGGAGCTGCCCGACCCGGGTCGACTTCCACCACGAGTTCGCGACCTATCGCTTCCGGCCCCACTCGGAGCACGGCTGCCAGGAGGGCCGCACAGACGTCGTGCCGACGCCAGGAGCTCGTTGACCTTGTGCCTGTGGCTCCCTGCCCCTCGAGTTGCGGCAGCCTCGCTCACCTTGGCCGAGTCTCAGGCCGTGATAGCGGTTCAACCCCCGTCGCCGTGGCGCATCCAAGCGTTCCGACCCATCGCGCGCAGCACTACGTCGCCGGCGCGATCGTCAGTCCCTTTCCCGGCACGCAGCGACTGATCGTGCGGCGTCCGACGCCGCACCACGCGGTGAAGAGCGGCCTGGTGAGCCAACCGACTCCAGGCATGGGCAAGGAGACCGCGACGGTCACTGGACAGACTCATGTCGTGATGGTGCGCCACGAGAAGCAGGACGGCAAGGCCCGCCCGCACGCGTCCGACTCGTGCCGGTCCGCATTTCGATCCACAGGCATCCCCTGCTCGAGTGCACACGAGCACCACCAGCGTCCGCGCGGAAATTGCTCGGTGCAACACCTACGCATCGGACGGCACTCTCGTGCGAGAACGCCTGGTTCCCGACGACCTACAAGAGAAGTGGGCGGGCCCGCTCTTCGGTCAGTTCGTCGACATTGATGACGCCATGTTCTACGACCTTCTCGGCAGTCCTTACGGCAACTACCGCAACGACGCTGAGGTGCTCCGCACCAACCATGACTTCCTCGCGGACGCACGGCTGATTGTCCCGGAAGGCAGTGAAATCAGCGGGATCGGGCCCACTCTTGAAGCCAACGTCTTCGGCATCGCCGCCTTGGGCAACAGGCTCCTGCTGGCGTGGCTCGTCGACCAGCGAGAGATCGTCCGAGTGATCCAACCCGGCGTCGGCCTTGGTGGCGGTGGACAGGACTTCTGGGACATCTCCTACGCCCGGAACTGATCGAGATCCGCTAGTCCCACCGAGCGGCCACCTTCGTCAGCGGCGGAGCGGCGCGGTGCGCCCGTTTGGCCTTGGATGTGCTGGCGGTTGCAGATGGACATGTTCCCGACCCGCCTCGGCGTCAGAGCCGAGAGGCGACCGCTGCATCTACCTGCTGCGCCACGCTGGTCGCATCAGCACGAACGGTGTCCACGACAAGATCGGCGGCGGCACACAGCCACGGACGAGCCAGCTGATGTGTCGCGACATGCCGGTGACGCCACTGCCGGCTGCGCACCGGTTCCTCGACGGCGGCCTCGATGCGCGCGTGAAGCGTCGCGGCGTCCGCGTCGAGAACAACATGGAAGACCTCGTGGCCGAGGTCGGCGAGGCCCTCACAGATGCCGCGCCAGTAGTCCTCGACGAGGACAGATTGGGCCGCGAGCAGGTCCTGACCGGTGAAGCGAACGATCTCATCGGCGACCACCGGCACGAGCCGCCGCCAGGGCGGGTACTGCTGAAAGTCCGTGACGGGATGGTGACGACGTTCTCCGCACCGACGGAGGTCGAACCTCGGCGTAGGTCGTTTCAGGGCCGAAGCGGCTCGGGCCAGGACGACGGTTCGGAGGCCAGGTCGTCGCGGATGAAGACGCCCTCCCAGTTCCCGCGCGTGCCGATGGCGGCCTCTGGGTCGACGCCCTTGATCCGCCGAACGTCGACACGGTCAACGGCGGGGGCATCCAGGCCGCCGCAGCCCACCACCTCTCCGCTCCCGACGACTCGCCCGAGCGGGGCCTGGCCAGGCATGGCGCTGTGGACCCGATAGAGATTGCCCTCGTACCTGACACTCGCGTTGCAGTCGCCCTCGAGTGCACCATCCGAGGCGCAACCAACCAGAGCAAGCACCGCTACGACGAGAACCCACCTCATCGGACTGAGGGTAGGCGGGCGGGGTCAGATGTGTCTCCGCCCGTCCACGCCGATGAGGTGCGCACTGAGCTGACCGCTCTCGGGCGGTTGACCCCGGTCGAGTACGAGTTCGTCATGACCCCGACCGCCACCTAGGCGGGCAAACCGCAACTGTCGGCGTAACGGCCCCCGCACCTCAAATGCGAACCGTCCCCGACTCTGCGTCTCCGCAGGTCAGGGACGGTTTCTCGGTCGGGCTGACAGGATTTGAACCTGCGACCCCTTGACCCCCAGTCAAGTGCGCTACCAAGCTGCGCCACAGCCCGAGTGCCTCCCTGAGGAGGCGGGTGAACACTACCCCAGCCGGTCCCCTGCGCCGGAATCGGGTCAGCGCTTGCGACGCTCGCGGGGGCGCTGCTGAAGAATGATCGGAGTGCCGACGAAGCCGAACTGCTCGCGCAGCCGGCGCTCGACGTACCGCTCGTAGGACGCCTCGAGCTTGCCGCTGGTGAACAGGATGAACGTCGGCGGGGCCGTCGTCGCCTGGGTGCCGAACAGGATCTTCGGCTGCTTGCCGCCGCGCACCGGGTGCGGGTGCTCGGAGACGAGGCGGCCGAGGAAGGTGTTGAGCGCGCCGGTGCCGATGCGGGTCTCCCAGCCCTCGAGGGCGCGGTCGAGCGCCGGCACCAGCCGGTCGACGTGCCACCCGGTCCGTGCCGTGACGTTGATCCGCGGCGCCCACTGGACCTGCACCAGCTCCCGCTCGATCTCCCGCTCGAGGTAGTGGCGACGCTCGTCGTCGACCAGGTCCCACTTGTTGAACGCGATGACCAGCGCACGCCCGGCCTCGCGGACGGTCTGGAGGATCCGGACGTCCTGCTCGGAGATGGACTGCGAGCCGTCGAGGACCAGGACCGCCACCTCCGCGCGGTCGATCGCGGTGCTGGTGCGCAGGGAGGCGTAGTACTCGTGCCCCGACGCCTCCTTCACGCGCTTGCGGATGCCGGCGGTGTCGATGAACCGCCACTCGCGCCCGCCCAGCTCGATCAGCTCGTCGACCGGGTCGACGGTGGTGCCGGCGACGTTGTCGACGACGACCCGCTCCTCCCCCGCCAGCCGGTTGAGCAGCGAGGACTTGCCGACGTTCGGCTTGCCGACGATCGCGATCCGGCGGGGTCCGCCGACCTCCGGCTCCTGCTCGGGCGGCGGCTCCGGCAGGGCCGCCAGCACGGCGTCGAGCATGTCGCCCGAGCCGCGCCCGTGGAGCGCCGAGACGGGGTACGGCTCGCCCAGCCCGAGGTTCCACAGGCCGAACGCCTCGGCCTCGGTGCGTGCGTCGTCGACCTTGTTCGCGGCGAGCACGACCGGGCGGCCGGACTTGCGCAGGATCCGGACGACGGCCTCGTCGGCGTCGGTGATCCCGACCGTGGCGTCCACGACGAAGAGCACCGCGTCCGCCAGGCTCACCGCGATCTCCGCCTGCGCGGCGATCGCCTGGGCCAGCCCGCGGGCGTCGGGGTCCCAGCCGCCGGTGTCGACGACGGTGAAGGCGCGCCCGGCCCACGTCGCGTCGTACGACACCCGGTCACGGGTGACACCGGGGACGTCCTCGACCACCGCCTCGCGTCGGCCGATGATGCGGTTGACCAGCGTCGACTTGCCGACGTTGGGTCGGCCGACGACGGCCAGGACGGGGACGGGTCCGGAGACCTCGCTCATGGTGCTCCTTGCTCGGCGACCCCGGTGGCGGGGTCCGGTTCGACTTCGGTGGCGGGCAACGGACCCGGCAGGTCCAGCCCGGTCGAGGCACGTGCCCGGTCCAGCTGGACCAGCATGTGCTCCCGTAGCAACAACGACGACCGCTCCACCTGTTCCCCCGTGCGCGGCCAGGGCTGCGCCGGGACGCGCCAGGGCTCGCCGAAGACGATGGCGATCCGGCCGCCCCGGGGCGGGAGGTCGTCCATGTGGCCGCCTGGCGCGCGGGTGCCGAAGAACGTCACCGGCACGACCGGCGCTCCCGACACCAACCCGAAGTACGCCGCCCCGCGGTGGAAGCGGCGCAGCTCACCGTCGCCCCGCCGTCCCTCGGGGAAGATGCCGATCGCGGCGCCGTCGCGGAGCACCCGCAGGCAGGTCCGCACCGCGCGCGGGTCGGGGCGGAACCGGTCGAGCGGGATCTGCCCCGAGGCCAGCAGGAAGCGACCGAGCGGGCCGGTGAACATCTCGATCTTCGTCAGCGCGTGCACCGGCCGGGGCGCGAAGATCGCCAACAACGGCCCGTCGGCCAGACCCAGGTGGTTGGCGGCGAAGATGACCGGTCCCTCCGCAGGCACGTGCTCGTGCCCGCTGACCTCCATGTCGTAGCGCTGCCGCAGCAGCGCCCGGAACACCGGGCGCAGCGGGTGCAGCAGGTAGCGCGGTGGGTGCGGCACCCGGTCGCTCGCCGGACGCTCGAGGTGCCGCAGACCGCGATCGGCGGTCTGGGTCACGACCGGACCCGGTCGACCATCGCGACGACCAGCTCCACGACCTCCTCCAGCGTGTAGCCGGTGGTGTCGACCTGCACCGCGCCGTCCGCGAGCAGGAGCGGTGCCGTGGCGCGCCCGGAGTCGATGGCGTCGCGCGAGCGGAGCGACTGCTCGGTGGCGGCGACGTCCGTGGCCCCGCTCTCCGCGGCCCGGCGGGACGCCCGGGCGGCGGCGTCGGCGGTGAGGAAGAGCTTGACCGGCGCGTCCGGCACGACGACCGAGCCGATGTCGCGGCCCTCGACCACGATGCCCGTCGGCTCGACCTCCGCACCGATGATCGCGCGCTGCAGAGCCAGCAGCCGGGCGCGGACCTCCGGAACCGTGCTCACCGGCGAGACCGCCGCCGTGACCTCGTCGCTGCGGATCGCGACGGCGACGTCGGTGCCGTCGACGGTGATGGTCGGCGCTGACGGGTCCGTGCCGGACGCGATGGCCGGCTCGGCACACCGGGCCGCGACCGCAGCCGGGTCGTGGACGTCGACGCCGTGCTGCAGCATCCACCAGGTCATCGCGCGGAACATCGCGCCGGTGTCGAGGTAGCGCAGGCCGAGCCGGGTGGCCACGCCGCGACAGGTGCTCGACTTGCCCGACCCGGACGTCCCGTCGACGGCGACCACGAGCCGGTCCGGGAACAGGCGCGGGGCGTCGACGGGAGTGCTGGTCACGGGGGCGCAGCCTACCGGTGCGCGGACCATCCCCGTGACTCGAGCGAGACGAGCAGGTGGTCGGCGCGCGACTCCTCGACGACCAGCTCGACGAGGCCGACCGGCCGGCCCGGGTCGTGGTCGATCCGGATGTCCTCGATGTTGACCTCGCTGGCCACCGCGTCGGCCAGCAGCCGTGCCAGCTCGCCGGGGTGGTCGGGCACGGAGACCCACACCGACCCCATCGCGCGCGGCGGGCCGCCGTGCTTGGCCGGGATGACCCGGGTGCCCGCCACCCCACGCTCGAGCACCCGCCGCAGCCCGTCGCCGTCGCCTCCGCCGACCGCCTCGATCACCCGGTCGAGCTCGGTGCGGACCTCCGCGAGCAGCGCCACCACGGCGTCGGCGTTCGCCGACACGATCTGTCCGTAGAGGCCCGGGTCGCCGGCGGCCACCCGGGTGACGTCGCGGACGCCCTGACCGGAGAGCGCCAGGTGGTTCTCGGGACCGTCGGCGAGCCGTCCTGCCACCAGCGACGCGAGCAGGTGCGGCACGTGCGACGTCCGCGCGACCGCGCGGTCGTGCTCCTCCGGCGTCAGCCACACCGGTACGGCGCCGCACAGCCGGACCAGTCGCTCGACGACCTCCACCGCGTCCGGGTCGGAGGCGGCGTGCGGCGTGATGGCCCACGGCCGGCCGTCGAAGAGCGCCGCCGAGCCCGCGAGCGGACCGGACCGCTCGCTGCCCGCCATCGGGTGGCTCCCGACGTACCGGGGCGCACCCGGGTGACCGGCGACCGCGGCCAGGGGACCGCTCTTGACGCTGCCCACGTCGGTGACCACCGCGGCGGTGCCCTCCGTCGCCTCCAGGGCGTCGGCGATGACCCGGCCGAGGTGGTCCGGGGGGACCGCGACGACGACGAGTGTCGGCACGTCCCCCGCCTCGCGGGGCCGGCCGGCCCCCAGCCCGGAGGCGGTGCGGACGTTCTCGGAGGAGGTGTCGGTCAGCAGGACCTCGACGCCGGCGCGGCGACAGGCCAGGCCGATCGAGGTGCCGAGCAGCCCGGCGCCGACCACCTCGACGGGGCCGGTGAGGGAGCCGGTGAGGGGGCCGGTGTCAGGCATCCGGCACGTCGCGGGTGCGGGTGAGGTCACGCCGGAGGGCGGCCGCGCCGTGCAGGTAGACGTGGGTCACGTCCGCCCGCGGCAGGTCGGTCTCGACGTGCGCCATCATCCGCACCACCCGGGGCATCGACCGCTCGATCTCCAGCTCACGGGCGCAGAGCAGCGGCACCTCGCCGAACCCGAGCTGCCGGGCGGCGTACGCGGGGAACTCGGAGACCAGGTCGGAGGTCGCGGTGAAGATCACGGAGATCACGTCGTCGACGACCAGCCCGTTGGCCTGCATCACGCCGGTCACCATCTCGGCGACCCGCTCGAGCATGTGGTCGCGCGAGTCCTCCTCGAGCTGGGTCGCACCTCGGACCGCCCGCACCGCCACGTCGTGCCTCCTCCTGCTCCGCGTCAAGGACCGGGCAAGGCTACCGGGCACCCGCCGCCCCGCCGCGTGCTGCCCAGCGTGCGGCCTGGCGCACGCTGGGCAGCACGCCGCGGGTCAGAAGCGGGTCAGGAGCGGGTCAGAGGCTGGCGGAGTCGAGGAGCTGGCCCAGCTCGTCGAGGGTCAGGTCGCGCAGCTCGCCGGGCTTGAGGCCGGTCAGCTGCACCGGACCGATCGCCGTGCGGGTCAGCCGGCGCACCGGGTGACCGACGTGGTCGAGCAGTCGGCGCACGATCCGGTTGCGGCCCTCGTGGATGACCAGCTCGACGATCGAGCGGTCCCGGAAGGACTCCACCACCCTCGCCTTGCGCACGGTGACCGGGCCGTCCTCCAGGGTCACCCCCTCGAGCAGGGCCTTGACGGTGCGCCGGTAGACCTCGCCCTCGACCTCCGCCACGTACGTCTTGTCCACCTCGTACGACGGGTGCGCCATCCGCTGCGCGAAGTCGCCGTCGTTGGTGAGCAGGATCAGCCCGGAGGTGTCGGTGTCGAGGCGGCCGACGTGGAAGAGCCGCTCCGGCCGGTCCGCCACCAGGTCCTGCAGCGTCTGCCGGCCCTCGGGGTCCGACATCGTCGAGACCACTCCCCGCGGCTTGTTGAGCACCAGGTAGACGTGCGCCGACACCGGGGGGAGCCGCTGTCCCGCCACCCGGACCACGGCCGTCCGCGGGTCCACCTTGGTGCCCAGCCGGGTGACGACCTCGCCGTCGACCTCCACCTCGCCGGCGAGCATCAGCTCCTCGCACTTGCGGCGCGACGCGACGCCGGACTGCGCCAGCAGCTTCTGCAGGCGGACCAGGCCGTCCTCGTCGGTCTCGATCTCGCGATGCTCGTTCACGAGGGCTCGGTGCCCCCGTCCGGCTCGGTGCTCGGCCCCGGCTCCGGGGTCGGGTCGGGGAGCGGCTCGGGTGCGGGTGCGCTCATCTCGGACAGCTCGTCCTCCAGGTCGTCCATGTCGGGCAGGTACGGCGCCAGCTCGGGCAGCTCGTCGAGCGAGGTCACGCCGATGCGTTCGAGGAAGTACCCCGTCGTGCGGTAGAGGTTCGCCCCGGTCTCGGTGTCCTGGCCGGCCTCCTCGACGAGCCCGCGGGTGAGCAGCGTGCGCATCACCCCGTCGACGTTGACCCCGCGGATGGCCGAGACCCGCGCGCGGGAGACCGGCTGCTTGTAGGCGACGACGGCCAGCGTCTCGAGGGCCGCCTGGGTCAGCCGGGCCTGCTGTCCCTCCAGGACGAACCCCTCGACCACCACGGCGAACTCCTCGCGGGTGTAGTAGCGCCAGCCGCCGGCGACGTTGCGCAGCTCGAAGCCGCGGTTCTGCTCGTCGTACTCCGCGGCGAGCGCCGTCAGCGCGGCGGTCACCTCCTCGACGGGGTAGCCGACGGCGGTGGCGAGGATCGTGGTGTCCAGCGGCTGGTCGGCCACCATGAGCACCGCCTCCAGGGAGGGCCGCAGCGCGGTGAGCGGTACGTCGAGCCGCTCGCCCTCGGTCGTCGTCTCAGCCATGGGGCTCCTCCTCCGGGGGCCCGCCCTGCGGCGGAGCACCCTCGAACTCGTCCTGCACCAGCTCGTCGACGTCGGTGTCGTCGTCGCCGGTCCACCGCACCGTCAGCTCGCCGAGCGGGGTCACCTGGTCGAAGGCCACGGCTCCCTCGCGGAACAGCTCGAGCAGCGAGAGGAACCGCGCGACGGTCGTCATCGTGTCGGGGCTGTCGCGGCACAGCGCGCGGAACGTCGAGGTGCTCGCGCGCCGCAGCCGGTCGACGACCACCGCCGCCTGCTCACGGACGCTCACCGCCGGCGCGTGGATGTGCTGCAGGCTCAGCTCGAGGACGGGCTTGGGCGCCAGCGCCTTGGCGGCGAGCGCCGCGAACCGCTCGAGGCCGATGCCGATCAGCACCTCCGGCAGCAGCGTCGCGAAGCGCTCCTCGAGCCCGACGGCCCGCGGGTGCCGGCGCGACTCCCCCGCCAGCCGGGTCTCGAGCACGGCCGCGACCTGCTTGAACGCGCGGTACTGCAGCAGCCGGGCGAAGAGCAGGTCGCGCGCCTCCAGCAGCGCGAGGTCCTCCTCGTCCTCCACGTCACCCTGCGGCAGCAGCCGGGCGGCCTTGAGGTCGAGCAGCGTGGAGGCGACCAGCAGGAACGACGTCGTCTGCTCCAGGTCCCACTGTGCCGGGCTCTCGGGCGACCCCCCGGCCTTGACGTGGGCGATGAACTCGTCGGTGACCTGGGAGAGGGCGACCTCGGTGATGTCGAGCTTGTGCTTGGCGATGAGGCTGAGCAGGAGGTCGAAGGGGCCCTCGAAGTTGTCCAGCCGCAGCGCGAACGCCGGCGCCGGCTCGTCCTGCCGCGTCGGGTCGGCCCGTTCGGCGGCGGAGACGGTCATTCCTCGCTCAACCGGCGCACCAAGGCACTGTCGTCGCCGTGCGCCTCGTAATCGGCGAGGACCAGCGCGACAGCCTCGCGGACCAGCCGGCCCCGGTCGACGGCGAGGCCCTGGCCGCGGCGCAGGGCGAGCCGGGCGTGCTCGATGTCGAGGAGCTCGTCGGCGGTCACGTAGACCGTCATCTTCTCGTCGTGCCGGACGCGGCCGCTGGGCCGCTTGCGCGCACCGTCGCCGCGGGACCGCTGTCCGCCGCGGCCGTGGCCGTCAGCCCCGTCGGTCCCGTCAGCCTCGGCGGCCGGCGCGGAGCCCGAGGGCTCGGCCGGGGCAGGTGCGGCGGCGGACCGGCCGTCCGCCTCGGGCGGCGCCGTCGGGCGGAACAGGTCGTCGGCCGAGGGCAGGCTCACCCGTCGAGGCACCGTGCGAGCACCTCCCTGGCGAGCTGGCGGTAGGACTCGGCGCCGGCCGACGTCGAGGCGTAGGTCGTGATCGGCTCGCCGGCGACCGTGGAGTCGGAGAACTTCACGGTCCGGCGGATGACCGTGTGGAAGACCTTGTCGCCCCACGCCTGCACGAGACGCTCCATGACCTCCCGGGAGTGCAGCGTGCGCCCGTCGAACATGGTGCCGAGCACCCCGTCCACCTCGAGGCCGGGGTTGAGCCGCTCGCGCACCTTGTCGATGGTGGTCTTCAGCAGCGCGACGCCGCGCAGCGCGAAGTACTCGCACTCCAGCGGCACGATGACGCCGTGCGAGGCGGTCAGGGCGTTGACCGTGAGCAGGCCGAGCGAGGGCTGGCAGTCGATGAGGATGACGTCGTACTCGGCCAGCGCCGGCGCGAGCACCCGCTGCAGGGTCTGCTCGCGGGCCACCTCGTGGACCAGCTGCACCTCGGCAGCGGCGAGGTCGATGTTCGACGGGAGCAGGTCCATGCCGGGCACGCCGGAGGGCACGACGACGTCCTCGAGGGTGACGTCGCGCTCCATCAGCAGGTTGTAGACCGTCAGGTCCATCTCGTGCGGGTTGAGCCCGAGGCCGACCGACAGCGAGCCCTGCGGGTCGAAGTCGACGAGGAGGACCTTGCGGCCGTACTCGACCAGCGAGGCACCGAGGTTGATGGTGGTCGTCGTCTTGCCGACGCCGCCCTTCTGGTTGCACATCGAGATCACCCGCGCGTGCCCGTGCTCGGCCACCGGCCGCGGCTCGGGGAGGACGGGCATCGGCCGACCGGTCGGGCCGAGGACGGGCTCCTCCCCCGCGCCCTTGCTGGCGGGGACGGGGCGTTCGAACGGGAGCGGCTCGGTCACGCGCTGATCGTCCTCCACGGTGCTGCTCGGTTGGGACGGCGGGGTGGGCGTGCGGACCGGGGGCGGCATCTCGGGTGCACCTGACCCGGTGTGGAACCCACCATCGCTCATCTGCTGCTCCTCGTCCCGACCCACGCCGCACCGAGGCCGACCCTTTGTCGACATCGCGACTCGTCGCCGTCCCGCGCACCCTAGGACCGCGGTGCCGCCGACAACAACACGATCCGCGGAACCTCCGTCGACGGCACCGCCCTGTGCACGCGGTTGTGCAACCGGCCCCGCTCGACTGCACAGGGCAGGCGGGACCTGTGGACGGATCTGTGGACGGTCGCGTGGCCGGTCGCGGGCCTCCGAGGCGGTGCCGAGAGACGGCGAACGGCGCCGCGGAGCAGGTGCTCCGCGGCGC
>NZ_JBNCOG010000023.1:0-64620 GCF_051280745.1 Nocardioides ureilyticus
TGATGTCGATGGTCCGGCTGCGTCCCGGTTCGACCGTCTCCAGCTCCTCCTTGGTGAGGATTACGTAGTCACCGTCGTCGACCTCCGCGCCCTTGGCGATGTCGCGGTACGGGACCTCCTCGCCGGTGCGCTGGTTGACCCGCTGGTAGCGGATCCGGTCGCTGGTGCCCTCCTCGAACTGGTGGAAGTGCACCTGGTGGTCGGAGGTGGCGGAGTAGAGCCCCACCGGGACGTTCACGAGCCCGAAGGAGACGGAGCCGGTCCAGATCGCGCGTGCCATGGGATGCCGGTACCCGCCCAGCTCGGTGGTCGAGCGCACCCCTCGGTGGTCGAGCGCACCCCATCGGTGGTCGAGCCTGTCGAGACCACGCACCCCCTCGGTGGTCGAGCCTGTCGAGACCACGCACCCCATTGGTGGTCGAGCGCACCCCATCGGTGGTCGAGCCTGTCGAGACCACACACCCATCGGTGGTCGAGCGCACCCCATCGGTGGTCGAGCCTGTCGAGACCACCCGTGCCGTACCGTGGAGAGCAACCAGCTGCCGAGCCGGGCTCGCCGAGCCCCCGAGGGCAGTGCGAAGGGTGGACGTCATGACGACGTCACCAAGTCCCGCTTCTCCCGTCCAGGCCCTGGACCCCGCCGAGCGGCCCCCGCTGCGCATCGAGCTGTGGGACCATCCGGGTCGTGACGGCTCCGACGGAGCCTGGTGGCCCCGCTCGCGCGCCCTCCTGGTCGAGGCCCCGGCCCTGGTCGACGAGTTCCCCGTCGCCGCGGGTCGGGTCAACCGCCTGCTGTTCTCCCGCCCCGACTGGGACGACGGGACGCACGACGGCCACGGCGTGCGCCGGGTCCGCGCTGCGCGTGGCCCGGTGAAGGTGGGATCGTTTCCGGGCGACGACACCGGCCACATGGTGGCGAGCATGGCGTCGGGGCAGCGGCTCCGGCTCCTCGTCGTGCCGTGCGACACCGACGAGGCGGAGGCGAGCCGGCTGCTGTCCGGCCGCGGCTGAGCGCGGGCAGCGTCAGCGGCCGAGGACGGTCGCGTCCGGCGCGTACCGCTCGATCGTGCGGGTCACCTCGTCGCCGTCGCGCGTGGGCACCGTGACCTCGAGCGTCCAGGCGGCGGCGCCGGCGTGCTGCGCGGCCTGCGCGTCGGCGTAGCCCTCGTCGGTCAGCATCCGCTGCAGCAGCTCCGCCTCGAGCTGGTCCATCACGTACCGCAGCCGCTGCGTGGTCTCGTCCATGACGAGACTGTGGCACACCGGTCCTTGCCGTCAGGCCGGTGCTGCCTCGACCTCGACCTCCACCTCGGCCTCGAGCCACCGCGCCTCGGCGCCGGCGGCTGCGGGCAGCGTGATGACGAAGGTCGAGCCGCTGCCGACCGGCGCCGGGGCCACGCTGATCCGGCCGCCGTGACGATCCACGATGAGCTTGCAGATGGCCAGCCCCATGCCGGTGCCGACGTACTCCGGCCGGTCGGTGTGGGCGCGGTGGAGCCGGCTGAAGACCGCGGTGCGCTGCTCCTCCGGGATCCCGATGCCGTTGTCGGTCACCTCGACCCGGACGTCCCCGTGGTGGAGCCCGCCGCGGATCCGGATCTGCGGCGTCACCCCCGGCGCGACGTACTTCACCGCGTTCCCGATCAGGTTCGAGAACAGCTGCCGCATCTGCGCCTCGTCGGCATGGACGGGCGGCACCGGTCCGACGACGACCTCGTCGGTGAGCCCGTGCAGGACCGACACGTCCGTCAGCACCGCTCGCAGGTCCAGGTCGGCGAGCTCCAACGCGTCACCCTGGCTCGTGGCATGGCTCAGGAGGTCGGCGATGAGCTCCCGCATCCGCGAGGCGGCGCTGCCGGCGCGCTCGAGCATGCGGGCGAGCGCGGGGTCGCCTGTGGGAGTCGTCTGGACGTGGGAGGTGGCCAGCTCCAGCCACCCGGTGAGCGCCGTCAAGGGCCCGCGCAGGTCGTGGGCGGCCGTGCCGGCGAACGAGGCGAGCTGGTCGGCGCGGTCCCGCTCGTCGGTGACGTCGCGGTAGACCACGACGGCGCCGCGACCCTGGCCGTACGGGGCGACGTCCTCGAGCGCCGTGGCCCCGATCGAGAGGACCGAGCGCGACCCGTCGGGCTTGATCGCGGTGACGTCCTGCGCGGGGACCTTGAGCTCGCGCAACGCGCGCTGGGACGGCAGCTCGTCCCAGGTGAGCGGGGTGCCGTCCGGGTGGCGCAGGCGCGTGGCGCGGGCGTCCAGATCACCCCAGTGCACCGGTGACGCCGGCGCCCGGGCTGCGTCGTTCACGGAGACGACGTCGCCGGCAGCCGTCACCAGCATCACGCCGTCGGTCATCGAGTCGGCGACCGCCTCCCAGAGGTCGGCTCGGGCCCTCGCCTCCCGCTGGGTGGTCCGCAGCTCCTGGAGGACCTCCTCACGCTCGGCGCGGCTGGTCGCCAGGACCATCGCGACGACGAGGACGAGGGCGCCGAAGAGCTGGACCACCGCGGCGTGCGCCTCGGGCGAGCCCGTCGCGCTGAACGGGCCGGCCCCCTGCAGGGTCAGCCCGATGCCGAGGACCCCTGCGGCGACCGAGTGGACGCAGGCCCAGCCGGGGCACAGCCGCAGGCCCGCCCAGACGCTGAAGGCGATGAGGAGGAAGGAGAGCGAGGGATCCGCCCAGCCGAAGACGAGGAGGTACGCCGCCGCCGAGGTGACGACGAGGGCCGCGGCCTCCCACCTACCGGCGACGCCACGGACGGCCGGACCCAGCGGGTCCTCCCGGTGCCGCCAACGGTGTGCCCACAGGTGCCCGAGCGCGGTGACAGCCAGCGACCCGGTGCTGTACCGGCCCCACGTCAGCAGGAGGACCTCGGCCGGGGTCTCGCCGCGCACCACCCACAGGCCCAGGGATCCTGCCGCCGCCCCGACGAGGGAGCCCACCGCGGCCGCGACGACCAGGGCGACGAGGTTCCGCGTCGACGTGAACGCCTCGGTGCCGCCGAAGCCCCAGAGCCGGGGTGCCAGCAGCCGCAGGATCGCGGCCACGGCCGCGGCCTGGGTGAGGTTGCCGACGGCGAAGACCGCACACAGGGCGGGTCCCGTGCCTGTCGAGGCGTTGACCACGACGGTGACGGCCACGAGGAGTCCGCCGTTCAGCAGCGTCCAACGCCGGCCGCGGGTGGTCATGAGCCACAGCACCCCCACCCCGGCCGCGGGCCAGGTGAGGCTGACGTCGGAGCCCTCGAGGACGGTCGTGCGCCCGATGCAGGCGGCGACGGCGTAGAGGATCACGAAGGCGCCTGCATGGATGGTCGGCCACGCTGCGGCGAGGGTCGCCGCGGGTGGTTGGCGGGGCCCGCCCTGAGGCGGGCCGCCGGTGCCTCTGCGTCCCATCACGCTCGGATCCTTGTCGTGCTGCGGTGCCGTCGTCGCGACGGAGCACATCGGCGACGACGACGGTGAGATGACCAGGATGAGCGAATCTCGGGGTGGCCGGTGCGGAACCGGGAAGGTACGGACGTTCGGACCAGCCGGGACGGTCCGGGATGGCCCGGACGGACTACGGCGACGTGGACCGTGGTGCCGCGTCGGGGTCGTGCAGCGCCGGCCCCTGCTCGATCCACCAGGCGGCGGCGCGACGTACCTCGTCGGACTCGTGGTCGGCGAGCTGCTTGAGCTCGGGCGAGCCCTGCATCCCGAGGGCGTAGAGCAAGGCGTGCCGGTCGGCCGGCCGGGCGCGGGTGTCGACCATGGCCGCGATCGCCCGCGCCTCCTCCGGCTCGATCGGGGTCCGGGCCATGCCGGCGTTGATGAGCGCGCGGGTGCGGATGGTGGGTCGCTCCTCGTTCATCACCCGCCGCATCACCTTCTCCTCCCGGTTGCCGTGGCCGATCCGCATCAGGACGGTCCACGCGCGGGCGGCGAGCAGGTCGTTGGGGTGCCCGGTCAGCCGGAGGCACTGGTCGGCCACGGCGGGTGCGTAGGGGCTGGCGCCGATGAGGAGGGCGGCGTGGTGCCGGCGCGGCTTGTGCACGTGGAGGAGGGCCTCGCGCAGCAGCCGGCGGAGCATGGGGTCCGGCTCCTTGGAGTGCTGCGCGGGAGTCTGCGACTGGGCGGTCGCCGCGAGCTCGGCCACGATTGCCACGGTCTGGCTGTGCGGAACGAGCTCGCCGTTGCCGCGGGCCTGGGTGACCAGCCCGAACGCCCGCCGGGTGCGCAGGCCGCCGCTGACCCGTTCCCACGACTGCTCGGGCAGGTGGACCGCCAGGTCGAAGAAGTCCAGTCGGCCGTCGAGCAGCTCGCTGCGCCGCAGGGCGCCGAGCACGGCCTTCTCGAGCTGGGGGAGCGCCTCGGGCGAGAGGTGGCCCCGGGCGACCTTGTACGCCGCGACGGAGGCGCCCGCGCGGCGCAGGTTGTTGTGCTCGCTGGCGAGCATCCGCATGACGAGCTCGCCGGCCGTGTGGTCGGGCAGCTCGGTGAGCAGGCTGACGACCGGGGCGACCACCTGCGTGTCGGGGTGCACCACGAAGCTGCCGACCGCCCGCATCACCGACCGCTGGGCACTGGGGTGGCGCAGCAGCGTGGCGGCGGCCTCGTAGCGGCGTACGTAGGAGGCGTGCACGGCGGTCGCGAGCTCGGCGACGAGCTGGCCGCAGAGCCGGGACCAGTCGTCCTTGCGGAGGAAGATGCGGTCGTGGCCGGTGAGCTCCTCGGCCAGCCGCAGCCACTGGGCGCCGGTGGCGTCGCCGCGCTGGGCGATGTCGAGGGCGTCCTCGAGCTGGCTGTCGGTCAGCTGGCCGTCGTGCAACCGGCCGTCCCGGCCCGCTGCGGCGCCGGTGAAGGTGCGCCGGAGCCCGGCCAGCACGGACACCAGGGCGCCGGACGGGAGGCCGAGCACGTCCTCGTACGTCGCGGCCACCCGCGCCGGCACGGCCTGCAGGCCCGACTCCCACCGGGAGACCCGGGTGCTGTCGACCGCGATGCCGCGGTCCTTCAGCGCCGCGAGGAAGCCGGAGCGCCGCGCCATCTCGGGGTCGGGGCCGAGCAGCCGGTTGGTGCTGAGCAGCCACGCGATGCGCTGGTCGCACCCCACCGTGAGCGCGTTGATCGGCGTGGGGTCGTTCGGCAGGCGCTGCGGCCGCCCGCGTCGGCGCGGGGTGTCGCCGGTGCCAGGCATACGACCTCGTGGGGGTGGGGGAGGGGGAAGGGTTCCCGAACCCGAATCGGTCACCGCGCATACGTTTATTGCAGAAGCAAAAGCGATCTGCAACAAGTTGGGGGTCGTGTCGCCCCGTTCCCTACTGTCACACCTGGCTCAGGAATCCGTGTCCGGGGCCACAGGGGCCTCATCGGTTGCCCCTGCCGGGTGAGCAGCAACGGCTCCCCGAACTCAACATTCCGGAAGGAACACGAATGAACAGCAGCGGCATCAAGCGCGGCCTGGCGGCAACCGCCGTCGGCGCGCTCGCGGTGACGGGCGTCCCCGCCCTCGCCACCTCGGCCTCCGCGGAGGTCGGCGACGTCCTCCAGGTCGTCTCCACCACCAACGCCCGCAACGCCGGTCAGGTCGGCGCCCTCGTCGTCCTCAACACCAGCGGCGTGAACGAGAACAACCTCGAGCTCGCGGCCACGAACCTCGACCCCAACGAGGACAGCGGCACCCAGTCCGTCGAGATCGTCGACGCCGTCCGCATCCTGAGCGGCGCGCCGGGCGACGCCACCCCGAACAACAACCTGGACCAGATCAACGTCCGGGTCACGGTCACCACGCCGAACGCCGGCGACACCGCCGAGTTCGTCATCTTCGAGGACGAGGGCGAGGACACCGACAACGACCCGGCGACGCCCGCCGTCTTCGATGGTCAGGTCGACGCCGCCGAGGCCCGTGCCCAGGCGTCGGTCCAGACCGCCGGCCCGGTGGCGAACCTGACCGTGACGCCGTCGAGCCAGTCCGCCCCGGCCGGCCAGACCAGCGCCCCGTACACGGTGACGCTCCGCGACGCCGGGGGCCGCCAGACGCAGCTCGGCTCGTCGGAGTTCATCGACCTGGCGATCGCCAACGGCACCGTGTCCGACCTCGAGGGTGACAACAACGACACCATCGGTGACCTCGAGGCCATCGACGGCGACGCTCGCTTCGTCGCGACCAGCTCGACCGTGGGTTCGCAGCGGATCACCGTCTCGACCGACGACTCGCCGAGCAACGCCTCGACCACGGCGACCCTCGTCGTGCAGTCCGCGGCGACGCTGGACCTGGCTGACCTCGACGTCGTCACCGGCGCGGACAGCGCCGACGGCGCACCCACCGACCCGACGTTCGTCCGTGTCGACCAGACCTCGGTCCGCCTGAACATCGACTCGGACGACGCCGCTGACGCCAACTCCGTGGTCACCTTCACCGTGGCCGGCAACGGGCTCACCTTCGGTGGCCAGACCTCCACCACGGTGACCACCACCCTCGACGGCAACGGTGTCGGCTCGGTCGTCATCACGCCCGACGCTGGCACGATCCAGGCTGGCGACTCGTTCGACGTCACCGGCAACGGCATCAACGCCCTCACCTTCGAGTTCCAGCGCGCCGAGATCTCGGCCGCCTCGGTCAACGCCCCCGACGTCGTCTACACGCAGGTCGACACCCCGACCAGCGTCACGGTGACCGTCGTCGACCAGTTCGGCAACCCGGTCGAGGGCGCCCAGGTGTCCGCGCGGAGCGCCGGCACCGGTGTCACCGACACCCGCCCGCGCCAGACCACCAACGCCAACGGTCAGGTCACCTTCACCTTCCCGGCGGGTGACACCCAGGCCGGTGACCAGGACACGATCACCTACACGGTGTACCGCGACGCGGCCACCCCGGACGCCAACGGAATCACCGCCAGCGAGACGACCGAGGTCAACTACACGGTCGACGGCCTGGGCCCGGACTACCAGCTCACGCTCGACGGTGAGAACACCGAGGGTGCGACCTACACGGCCGACGACGTCACCATCGAGCCGCTGACGGACGGTGTTGCCAACAACAACAGCGCCGACCAGGGCGACGAGGTCGTCGAGCTCACCATCGTTGGTGGCGACAACGGCCAGCCGGTCGAGGTCACCGTCGACAACGGTGCGATCATCCTCACCGGTGGCGACGTCAACCTCGAGGACGGCGAGTCCTCGGTGACCGGGACGGTCGGTCAGACCCTCCGCATCGCGGGCACCCAGTCGGGCCTCGTCACCGTCACGACGACGGCGGGCGGCCGCACCGAGACCGCGCAGTTCACGGTCGAGGCGCAGGACGACGCGACCACGGCGCGCAACGTCGGCGTCAGCGGTCCCGCGACCGTCGAGGCGGGCGCCTCGCAGGTCCCGTTCATCGCCGTGGTCACCGACGCGTTCGGCAACCCGGTCCCCGGCGTTCCGGTCAGCTCGCTCAACGTCCAGGTGTCCGGCCCCGGCCAGCTCCAGGACAGCGGCGCCGTGACCGACGCCCAGGGCCAGATCCCGCTGAACGTCCGCCTGGACGACGACGCCGAGGGCGCGCTCACCGTCACGGTGACCGGCATCCCTGGTGCGACCAACCAGTTCGGTGACGAGGCGACCGACGAGGGCCTGCCGGCCTCGGCGAACGTCGCCACGGCCACCACCACGGTCGAGGGCACCGACGAGCCGGAGGAGCCGACCGACCCGGTTCAGGAGCCCATCAACCCGGGCATCAAGCTGAAGAACGTGAACCGCAGCCAGCCCGGCATGGACTGGGTCAAGATCGGCGCTCGCAAGGCCGCCGGTGCCAAGGTTCGCCTCTTCGAGGTCCTGGACAACGGCAACCGCAAGCTCGTCGCGCGGGGCAACATCAGCGACAAGGGCCAGAAGATCTTCATCCGTCCCGACCGCAACCGTCGTGCCGAGAAGACCTTCGTCGCCGTCGTGGCGGAGACCGACCGCAACCGCCGCGGCGTGACCCGCCAGGCCTCGATCAACTGATCGAGCTCTACCACGGGTGAGCCCCGGGGCCTTCGGGTCCCGGGGCCACTCCCCGGGGGCACAGCTCCCGCAGCCCCCGTGCTGCACGACCACCGATAGTCGGGACACACAGACGCGGTCCGGGCCATTCTCTGTTTGCCGCTGCGCGAGAATGGTCCGGACCGCCTGTCCCACCCTAGGGCACCGGCACACGGGGACCTCGACAAGGACGCCGCGCGACGCGCGGCGTCTTTGCCATTTCCAGGCCATCCCAGGGGGTGCGCGCCGGTCTAGTCCGGCGCCGTCACCATCCGCGGGTGTGACCGTTGGGACAGCGGTGACGCTGAGCCCAGCTCGCGCCGCCGCACCGGGCGCCGGAGGGTGGCGCCGGTGCGCCCGTCGGGAGGCTCCTGGTGGGAAGCCACCGGAGGTACATCCCCAGATGCGAAGCAGCGGCCTCAAGCGCGGACTCGCCACCACCGCCGTCACCGCCCTGGCCGTCACCGGCGTCCCGACCCTCGCTTCGGCGACCCCCGTCGCCGATCAGGTCGGCTCGGGCACCGTGGTGCTCTACACCCAGTTCAACGCCGGGAACGAGGCCTCCGCCCGCAACGACGGCACCGACGCCACGATCCGCTTGGCCGCCGGCGCCGGCAGCGACGTGGGCGCCGTGACCTTCCAGTACGCCGAGGGCGATGGCCAGTTCCAGACCATCCGCACCGTGACCTCACGGAACGACGACGGCCTCTTCATCCACGAGTGGACCCCGCCGACCGCCCTGCGCGGCGCGACCGTGACGCTCCGGGCCGCCGCCACCGTGGGCGCCACGACCGTCGCCGACGACCAGGCCGGCGTGGAGATCGGCACGGCGACCGCCAGCGACCACGCCGTCAACCTGACCTCGCGCTCCCGCGTCGGGGTCTTCCGGCAGCCCGACTACAGCCCCGAGCAGAGCCGGGACCTCGTCCGGGCGACCGGCACGACGTCGGCCACCTCCGGCACCGTCACCGTCTCGCGCCTCGACGGCGCGGGTGTCTCCCAGGGCTCCGTGCAGGCCCCGGTCACCGTGGCCGACGGGGCGGCCACCGGCACGTTCGAGGGCCTGCTCGACATCACCGGCTATCCCTACGACCCGTCCGACAGCCCGGTCGACCAATTGGTCGTGGGTGCCGAGCGCGACACCGACGACGTCGAGGGCTACACGCTCTACCAGCAGGCCATCTCCACCGTCACGGCGACTGCGGACCGCACCCGCGTGCCGAGCGGTCAGGCCGCCGTCGTGACGGTCACCGTGACCGACGCCGAGGGCACTCCCATCCCTGGTGCCGAGGTCCGGTCGTCGGCAGGCGGGGACCCGCGGTACACCGACGTGCGGGGCGTCGCGACGTTCGAGCAGGCGGCCGGCGCCGCGCGGTACTACTACGCCAACGCGACGGCGTCGGACGCCTACGAGGCCTCGGCCGGTGACAAGCGCTCCTCCGACGTCACCGTGGAGCAGTACTCGCCAGCCCCGACGACGCTGCACGGCACCTCGGCCGACGGCGCGGTCTTCGACCGGGACGAGAGCGGCCTCGGCGACATCACCGTCCAGGTGAGGGACCAGGCTGGCCGCGACCTGGCCGTGCCGCTGCGGGCAGTGAGCTACTACTGGGTGATCACGCCGTTCGACGGCTCGCCCGCGACGGTCCGCGAGCCCTCGTCGGGGACGCGGCCGACCCTCACCAACGGCGACGGTGAGGCCGTCGTCCCGCTGCCCAGCAGCCAGGAGGCCGGCACCTACGAGCTCCACGCCGCCCTCGCCGGTGAGCTGCTCACCGGGAACGGGGCCATCCCGAGCCGCAAGGTGCTGACGCTCAAGACCGGCGAGGCGGTGCTGGGCTCGGAGCTGCTGAGCCCCGTGCAGACTCCGGCCGGGGGCTCGCGGACGATCCCCGCGACGTACACCCTCGAGGACGGCACCGGCCTGCCCGGCCGCCAGATCGCCCTCACCTTCGGGCGCGGCACCGAGTCGGGCGCCGGCGCGGACGACGCGGGCGACGCCGGCTTCGCCACCGGCACCGCCGCCCCCGTGACCACCCACAGCGTCACCACCGGTGCCGACGGGCGCTTCTCAGTCACCGTCACCGACCCCGCGGAGAGCCCCCAGCCGGAGGAGAAGGGGGGCAGCATCGCCGCCGCCCCCGCCGGCAACCGCGACGCCGCCGTGAGCGGCTACCGGGTCGACTTCCTGCGGTCCACCGCCGTCGGCCGGGTCGAGATCGCCGCGGAGACGCCGCTCAGCACGGCCGGGCAGACGCCGGGCCGCCCGGTCAGCTCGCGGGTCACCGTCAGCTCCACCGACGGCACGCCGCTGGCCAACCAGGTCGTCACGCTGCGGACCGGCCACGGCTTCTTCACGCCGTACGCCGAGTCCTTCGCCGACCTGCAGCCGGCCGCCCAGCCGGCCGCCGGCCAGGACGCCGGTGCCTACCGCAACAGCGGGCCGCAGCTCACCGTGACCACGGACGCCGAGGGCGTCGCGCGGTTCACGCTCGCGATCGAGCGCGACCGCGGGTTCGACGACGACGGGTCGGTCGCTGCCACGGTGACCGCCACCGTCGGCAGCCTGTTCGACACCGAGACGGTCGACTGGACGTCGGCCGACCCCTACAACGGCGGCGAGGTCCGGGTGGAGCTGGCCCGGGCGGCCCGGCAGGAGTCCGGCGTGCTGCCGAAGGCGCCGACCTCCGACACGGTGCTGCTCGACGTCTTCACCGAGGACCAGTTCGGCAACCTCGTCGGCGGGGAGACCGTCCGGGTCGGCGAGGCGTCGGAGACCGCCGCGCTCTCCACGGCGGAGGTGACCTCCGACTTCGACACCGACGGGGACGTCGTCCTGAGCGCCACCGGGGCCGGCAACGTCGAGTCGACCGGCACCTGGCAGACCGAGACCAACCGGTACGGCGCGGCCCCCGCGCTGGGCGTCACGCCGGGGACCGAGACGCTCACCGGCAAGCGGCAGGTCGAGTACTACGCCGTCGACCCCGCCCTGTCGACCTACAACCTCGACCACTCGGGCGCCAACACCCAGCGCGTCGGGTCGGCCGTCACCTCGACGTACACGGCCACGGACCAGCTCGGCGAGCCGATCGCCGACCTCTGGGTCCGACTGGATCGCAGCGGTCCCGACCGCAACGACGCGGACTCCGCCAGCGGGCTGCTGGGCCAGGACGGCGCGCTCAGCCACGCCTTCCGAGGCACCCGGGAGGGCGCCGCGACCATCACGGCCGTGGCTCGGGCGGGGAAGGCCGACGGTCCGGTCGTCGACCAGGCGGGGCGCTCCGACCGCGTGACGTTCGTGGCCGACGGGCAGACCAGCAGTCCGGTGCGCATCACCGCCCGGCTCAAGGGCTTCAACACCGGCGCCGGCCGCGACAAGCTCACCGTCACCGCGCCGAGGGCCGCCCAGGGCGCCAAGGCCCGGCTCTTCCGTGTCCAGCGGAGCGGCCGGCGGGTGCTGGTCCGGATCGGCAACCTCAACGCGCGCGGCAAGAAGTCGTGGGTCGTCGCCGACCGCAACGGCAAGCGGAGGACCACCTACGTCGTGGTCGTCGGCAAGACCGCGGCCACGCGCGGCGACCGCAGCAACGTCCGCAGGATCCGCTGATCGGCGAAAGCCGATCCGTCACCGTCGGAGGGAGACGATCCAGCGCCGCCGGGGGTGCTCCGTCACGGTCCACAGCCGGTCCGTGACGGGGGACCAGTCGAGGTCCTCGGGGCCCATCGGCAGGGCGAACCGCCGCTCGCGGAGGTCGCCGGGCCGGCCGCTCCAGAGCGACCCGGGCACCCACGGGCCGTGGGAGGCGGAGAGGTGGTGGTCGCCTGCGGCGACCACGACGCCCTGGGCGCGCACGACGCCGCTCTCGAGCACGGAGGGCCGCGCGACACCCTCGGCGTCGGTCGCGGGCAGCCCGGTCGCCGGGTCGAGCGCGACGTGGGCCAACCGCCGGGTCTGCCGGCGGCTGCCGTACTCGCCCACCACGAGGCGCTGTGGCGTGCTGGTCGAGTCGACGGACAGGAACGAGTAGCGCAGCCGCTCCACCCCGTCGTCGGCGGCGGCGCGGTAGCCGAACCGCACCGGGAGCACGAGGCCCTCCGGCGTGGCGATGATGTCGTCGGTGTGGCAGGTCCAGAAGCCCCGGCCGGTGGCGGCGACGTACACGTGCTTGCCGTGCCACGCGATGCCGCCGGCGTGCACCCGCAGCGGCGTCCAGCCGTCGTGGGTCGGCACTGCGAGGAGGACGTGGGCGTAGCGGCGGGCCGCCAGGTCGAGGAAGGAGAGCCGGGAGCCGCCGGCCTTGGCGTACCAGCTGACCACGAGCAGCCGGTCCCCGGCGCGACCCAGCTCGGCGGTGTCCGCACGGTCGGCGGTGGAGACGCCCTGCGGCCACCAGGCGGGGTCACGGCGGTCGGCTGCGTCCCACGTCCACGCGCGGTGCCGCGACAGGCACGGCGCCCAGGTACGGCGCAGCCGCCGGTCCAGCTGCGACACCACGCCGGCCAGCCCGACGCGACCGCCGTGGCGGCGGGCGAGGGCGTCGATCTGGTCGACGTTCTCGGCTGTCCGCGTCAGGTGCACTCCGGTCACGGCGTCGACCCTACGGTCCGCCTCGTCGGTCGCCGCGAGCATCAGCGGGCATTCGAACAGGAGTGTGGAAACAGTGCGCGACTGTCGGTGGCGGGTGCTTGAGTGGGGTCATGGCCAAGGACCTGCGACCCGGCGGAGACCACCCGGTCTCGCGTGCGGTCGCGCGGCTGCACGCCGAGCTCGACGACCTGAACGAGGCCCCGCTGTTCGCCCTCACGGCTGAGGAGAACGCCGCCACCCTCACCGCGGTCACCGCGCTCGCCGCGCGCGTCGCCGAGCTCGAGCTGCGGCTCGCCGCCCAGGCCGAGGGCAACGACGTCGCAGCCACCACCGGCGCCACCTCCACGGCGAGCTGGTGGGCTCACGCCACGCGGCAGGACCGGCGTGCCGCCGCCGGCCGGGTGCGGCTCGCCGACGCGCTGGGGCGGTTCCCCTCCGTCCGGGCGGCGCTCGCCGCCGGTGGGATGAACGCCGAGCAGGCCCGCGTCATCACCACCGCCCTCGACGCACTTCCGGAGGGGTTGGAGCCCGACCTCTACTCCAAGGCTGAGCGGCACCTCGTGGCCGAAGCGGCCCATCACGACCCGTCCGCGTTGCGGGTGATCGGCAAGCACCTGCTCACCGTCATCGCACCCGAGATCGGCGAGGCCCACGACGCCCGCGCCCTGGAACGCGAAGAGCAAGCGGCTGCGGCGCGTGCGTTCCTCACCATCTGTCCCGACGGCCGCGGGAGCATGGTGGGGAAGTTCAGCGTGCCCGAGGCGCAGGGGCAGATGCTCCACAAGGCCCTGTTGGCGCTGTCTGCGCCCAAGCACGTCACCGCCACCGACGGCGCCGGCGCCTACGAACGCCGCCCCTCACCCGAGCGGCTCGGGTCCGCGTTGGTCGAGCTCATCGAGCGGTTCCCCGTCGACCGGCTCCCCGACCTCGGCGGCACCAACGCCACCGTCGTGGTCACCATGGACCTCGACACCCTCCTCGGCGGCCTGCGCCACGCCTCCCTCGACACCGGCGGCGTCATCTCCGCCGCCCACGCCCGCCGCATCGCCTGCGAAGCAGGCATCATCCCCGCCGTCCTCGGCACCCACGGCGAGGTGCTCGACCTCGGCCGCACCACCCGCCTCTTCACCAAAGCCCAACGCACCGCCCTCAACCAGTCACAACCCACCTGCACCACCGTCGGCTGCGACTGGCCCGCATATCTCTGCCACGCCCACCACGACACCCCCTGGCACTCCGGCGGGCCTACCGACCTCGCCAACGCGCGCAACCTCTGCCCCCACCACCACGCCCGCATCCACGACCCCACCTACGCGACAGAGCGACATCCCGACGGACAGGTCACCTTCCACCGGAGGACGTAGTCCGCCGGCTGCGAACTAGGCTCCGCCCGGTGAAGACCAGGGTCGTCGGAGCCGCCATCGTCCGCGCCGGCCGGGTGCTGGCCGCGCGCCGTACCCGTCCTCCTGAGGCGGCCGGACGCTGGGAGCTGCCCGGCGGCAAGGTGGAGCCGGGGGAGCGGCCGGAGGTCGCGCTCGCGCGCGAGCTCGCGGAGGAGCTGGACATCGAGGTCGAGGTGGTCCGCTGGCTCGACGGGGCGGTCCCAGTCGGGGAGCGGCACGAGCTCACCGCGGCCGTGGTCCGGCTCCTGGGCGAGGCGGACGCGGTCGAGCCCGTCGACGGCACCCACGACCAGCTGCGCTGGCTGGGGCCCGAGGAGCTGGAGGACGTCGACTGGCTCGCAGCCGACCGGCCGTTCCTGGCGCAGGTCGCCGCGGAGCTGCGGTCGGCCGGTCCGACGTGGCGCGCGGTCTTCTTCGAGCAGGACGACGCGCTGCTGGTGGCGGCCCGGCTCCGCGGCGACGGCTACGACGCACAGGTCGAGCGCGAGCGGCTGGCCGGCGAGGACGACGACGAGGATCATCCGTGGGCGGTGGTCACCGACGCGCCGCAGGTCCGCCTCGAGCTGCTCGTCGACGACTTCGACGGGTGGCTGGACGCCGAGTAGCGCGGTCGGCTGGTCTGGACGGCTGGCCCGGCCCGGGCCGCGGCGCGGAGGCTGGAGGGCGCCCCTGCGTGAACGTCACGCATCGAAACCCCGCAATCGGCGGCGCCGCCTCCCCAGGAGGTGTGGAATGAAGCGCTGTCTCATCGCGCCGAACCAAGGACTCCCATGCCATCTCGTGTCTCCCGCTCCCGCATCGCCGGCGTTGCCGCCGCCGCACTCGCGCTCACCGCTGCCGTCGGCGGCGCCTACGCCTCCTCCGATGACTCCGACGAGGTCATCACCGCTTGCTACCGGCTGAAGACCGGCAACCTGCGACTCGAGACCAACGCCGCGCCGTGCTCCACCGGCGCCTCGAAGTGGGCGAAGCGTGAGCGTCGCATCAGCTGGAACCAGGAGGGCATCCCCGGTGCGCAGGGTCTTCCGGGGGTCGACGGCAAGGACGGCGCTGACGGCGCTGACGGCGCTGACGGCGAAAACGGTGCTCGTGGAGCAGTCGGGCCGATGGGACCGGCGGGGCCGGCGGGTCTCCAGGGCATCCCCGGCCTGCCGGGCATCCCCGGCCTCGACGGCGCCGCTGGCGCGAAGGGTGAGAAGGGCGAGCAGGGCGAGGCCGGCCCGCAGGGGCCGATGGGCCCGATGGGCGCCACCGGACTCCCGGGCGCCGCCGGTGAGGACGGCGCACCCGGCGCGACGGGCCCGGTCGGACCCCCAGGTCCCAAGGGCGACACGGGGGCGACGGGCGCACCCGGCCCGAAGGGCGACACCGGGGAGCAGGGGCCACGGGGTGAGGTCGGGCCGCAGGGACCGGCCGGCACCGGTGGCTACAAGGTGCTCGACGCGAACGGTGGACTCATCGGCACGGCGGTCTCCATCGCCGACGCGGGCCTGACGGTCATGACCTCGAGCAACTACCTCCTCAACGTGGGGTGGGACGGATCGCTCTACCCGGCGCAGGCCTACTACACCGGCGCCGGATGCACCGGAACGGCCTACCTGAACTCCGGCTGGTCGGAGGCGGGTCCCATCTACGCCAAGACGCTGGTCTACCTCGGTACGCCCAACACGCTCGCGGTGCCGGACACTGCTGTCGGGGCCATGTCGGCGCCGAACGTCGCCCTCACCGCCGCGACGATCGACAACCCCGAGTGCGGTGCGAGCGCAGGCACCCGGCACGGCTACCAGCTGAAGCACGTCAGCGCCGCCGCGGTGGGCCTTCCTGCGCTCTCGGGCGCCGGCCAGTTCGCGGTTCCGTTGTCGATCTCCTGAGCGACGGTCCAGCCTGGACCACACGAACGGGTGGTCCAGGCTGGACCGCGGTTCCTGCCGGCGGGGCGTGGTCACGCCAGCACGACCACCGCTGGGTCGGGCTCGCCCACCCGGGGACTGTCTCCGCTCGCGGGATGCCTGACGCGCCTGAGCACCGCCTGCTCCTCGTCCACGCCCATCCCGACGACGAGTCGATCGGGCAGGGCGCCACGATGGCGAAGTACGTCGCCGAGGGCCGCGGCGTCACCCTCGTCACCTGCACCGCGGGGGAGATGGGCGAGATCCTCGTCCCCGAGCTCGAGCACCTCGCGGCGGAC
Organism: Nocardioides ureilyticus; assembly: GCF_051280745.1. NCBI lineage: Bacteria > Bacillati > Actinomycetota > Actinomycetes > Propionibacteriales > Nocardioidaceae > Nocardioides > Nocardioides ureilyticus. The sequence goes on from NZ_JBNCOG010000023.1 coordinate 16,157, forward strand.
AAGGAGGACCGCCTCGGCGAGCACCGCCGCGGGGAGATCGCCGAGGCGATGGCCGCGCTCGGGGTCACCGACCACCGCTGGCTCGGCGGCTTCGGCCGCTACCGCGACTCCGGCATGAAGTGGCACGAGGACGGTTACGCCATCCCGGCCGACACCATCCACGACAACGCCTTCTGGCACGCCGACCTGACCCAGGCGGCCGACCACCTCGTCGAGGTCATCCGCGAGGTCCGCCCGCAGGTCCTGGTCACCTACGACCAGTTCGGCGGCTACGGCCACCCCGACCACATCCAGGCGCACCGCGTCGCCATGTACGCCGCCCAGCTGGCCGCCGTGCCGTCGTACCGCCTCGACCTCGGCAAGCCGTGGGACATCGCGAAGATCTACTGGGGCGCGATGTCGGAGAGCCGGATGCGGCAGGGGCTGCGGATGCTGCGCGAGTCCGGTGACACCACGACGTTCGAGGGCATGGACCCCGACGGCCCGCTGCCGCCCATCGTCACCCCCGACGAGAACCTCTCCGCCGAGGTCGACGCCCAGGAGCACGTCGAGCAGAAGATGGCGGCCCTCAAGGCCTACGCCACCCAGATCACCACCGACGGGCCGTTCTTCGCGCTCAGCAACAACGTCGGCTCCACCGCCTGGGGCATCGAGTACTTCCGCATCGCGAAGGGGCGCCGCGGTCCGCTCAACGAGGCCGGCCTCGAGACCGACCTCTTCGCCGGCCTCGACTGAGGTGCGGGCCCTCGCTGCCCTGGGGTGCTTCCTGCTCGGCGCGGCCGTGGCCGTCGCCGCGGTCGCGCTCCACCAGCTGTGGTGGGGCCTCGCGCTGGCCGCCGCCGCGGCGCTCGCCGCGCTCGTGGCCCTGCCTGCAGGATGGTGGCGGGCGCCGTACGCCGCGGGCTTCGTCGGCGTCCTGGCGTGGACTATGCGGGCCCGGCCGGAGGGCGACTACCTGATCTCCGCGGACACCACCGGCTACACCCTGCTGGCGCTCGGGCTCCTCGTACTCCTCGTCGCCCTCGTAACGCTGCCGACCCGCCGGAACCGGTGATACTTTTACCCGGCCTGGTGAGCCGCTCGGGATCACCGCTTCCTGCTGCCGAGGTCCACATGCGCAGAACCCTGATCGGCGCCGCCGGCGCCGTCGTCCTGGCCGTCTCCACGCTCCCCGGCATGGCCTCCGCCGCCACACGCGTGGACGCCGACCAGTTCCAGCAGGCCGGTCTCCGCCTGGTCACCCAGTCGTGCACGGACGCTGCCACCGTGCCGTCGGCGGGTCCGGCGTTCGCCGTCGTCGACTCGCCGAAGCCCCCGCGGGGCGAGCGCGCGATCGGCTGGACGCCCCAGGTGGAGGGCTTCGGAACGGGTCCGGTGGCGCCGCTGCCGAGGCCGACGGCCTCCGCCACCGTCAGCGCCTCGGTCTACTTCCCGGACACCGAAGCCGCGGCCGTGGCCGTCGCCGTCTACAGGGCGCCCAACGACACCGGCACGTGGCGGGGCGTCGCCACCCTGGCACCCGGCAACGACACCGGCTGGCACACGGTCGAGTACACCGACCGGTACTACAGCTGGTACCACTACGCGGCCGACGGCACCTACGACCAGGCTGCGCCGTCCGCGACTCTGGCCGACTTCGCGAACGCTCGGGGCGGCGACGGGCAGGGCGCGTGGCTCGGCGTGCTCTACGGGTGCGACGGCAACCCGTTCGTCCTGGACAGCCTGACGGTCTCGACCGCACGGGGCGCCTCGACCTACGACTTCGGCGGCTACCGCAGCCGCACGACGATCCGTGTGGGTTCGAAGGCGTCGAAGACGGTCCGCATCACCTACGGCGAGCGGGTCAAGCTCGCCACGCGGCTCCAGCGGGTCGCCGACGACTCCGGCTTGCGCGGCCCGGTCAAGATCGACTCGCGCCCGCTGGCACGCAAGAAGTTCACCAAGCTGAAGAACATCCGCACCACCACGGCCGGCCAGCACCGGTTCACCGCGCGACCCGGCAAGTCGATGGCCTACCGCGCCACCTACCGCGGCACGGACCTCGTCGAGGGCAGCCGGTCGACGACGCTCAAGCTCCTCGTCGGCGCGAACGTCTCCGCGAAGCTCGCGAAGCGGACGGTCCGCGCCGACCGGACCTTCACCGTCACCGGCAGGATCTTCCCGCAGCGCGCCCGGACCTACGCCCTCCAGAAGTACGTCGGTGGCAAGTGGCGCACGGTCAAGAAGACCCGCTCGCGCAAGGACGGCCGCTACGCCATCTCGATGAAGGCGCCCCGCCCGGGCAAGAGCTACTGGCGGATCCGCGCTTCCGGAGGCGGCGGCGTCATCGCGGGCAACTCCGTGTGGCTGAAGCTGCGGACCGAGCCCAAGCCCGCTCCGCCGCCGCCGCCCAGCGGCGGTGGAGGGGGCGGCGGCTACACCCCGCCCCCGCCGCCGCCCCCCACGAACCCCACTCCGCCGCCGCCGGCCGAGCCGCCGCCGCCCCCGCCGCCGGGTCCGCTGCGCCCGGCCGTCGGCTGACGGGGGGTTTCGAGACAGGCGCTGCGCGCCTTCCTCAACCAGCGGGGGAGGCGCTGCGCGCCTTCCTCAACCAGCGGGGGAGGCGCTGCGCGCCTTCCTCAACCAGCGGGGACCGGCCGCATCCGCTGACCGTCAGGCTCCGTTCCTAGGATGGGGCGCGTGACTGAGCAGCAGACGGCACCTCCCCGCGACTCCGCCGGTGGACGCGTCGTCCTGATCGTCGTGCTCGCCCTGCTGGTCCTGGTCGGTGGCGCCTGGGTGGCGGCGTACGCCTTCTCCGGCGACCGGATCCCCCGGGGCACCACGGTCTCCGGCGTCGAGATCGGCGGCAAGACGTCCGACCAGGCCGTCCGCGCGCTCCGGGAGGGCCTGGCCGACCGCGACGCGGACCCGATCGTGCTCACGGCCGACGGCGAGGCGTGGGACTTCACGCCGGCGGAGCTGGGCCTCGCCATCGACCACGAGGAGTCGGTCGCCCGCGCGGGCGGTGAGCGCAGCTGGGACCCGCGCCGGCTCTGGGACCACTACACCGACGGCCACGAGCTCGACGCGGTCGTCACCGTCGACGAGGCCGCGGTCGCCGACGCGCTGGAGCAGGTCGAGGCCGAGGCCGGCACGCCGGCCCGCGACGGCGACGTCCGGTTCCGCCAGGGGCGGATCAAGACCATCGAGCCGCGCGTCGGCGAGGGCGTGGACGGCGAGGCCGCCCGGGAGGCCGTCGAGGCGGCGTACCTCTCGGAGGACCGGACGGTCGAGCTGCCGCTCGAGGAGCTCCAGCCGGAGATCGACGAGGCCGACGTGCAGGAGGCGCTCGACGAGTTCGCCAACCCCGCCGTCTCCGGGCCGGTCACCCTGGTCTTCGACGAGACGCCCGTCGAGCTGACGCCGGCCGAGTTCTCGCCGGTGCTGCGGATGCGCGCGGAGGACGGGGAGCTCGTGCCGGACCTCAAGCAGGACGCGCTCGCCGAGCTGGTCGGCGACGCCGTCGGTGACGACGGTGCCCCGGTCGACGCCACGGTCCGCCTGGTCGGCGGGAAGCCCGAGGTGGTGCCGGCGAAGCCCGGCGTCTCCTACGACCCCGAGCAGGTCCGCGACACCTTCCTCGACCTGGTCACCCGCACCGACGGCGAGCGGCGGCTCGAGGTGGAGGCGACCGTCGCACGCCCGGAGTTCACGACCAAGGAGGCGCGGGACCTGGGGATCGTCGAGCAGGTCTCGACGTTCACGACGTACTACCCCCACGCGGAGTACCGCAACGTCAACATCGGTCGCGCCGCGGAGATCATCGACGGCACCGTGCTGAAGCCGGGGGAGACCTTCTCGCTCAACGACACCGTCGGCGAGCGCACACGGGAGAACGGCTTCACCGAGGGCTTCGTCATCAGCGACGGCATCCTCAAGGAGGACCTCGGCGGGGGCGTCTCGCAGATGGCCACGACGCTCTTCAACGCGATGTTCTTCGCCGGGCTCGAGGACGTCGAGCACAAGCCGCACTCCTTCTACATCGACCGCTACCCGGTCGGTCGGGAGGCCACCGTCGCGTGGGGCGCCATCGACCTCCGCTTCCGCAACGACACCGACTACGGCGTGCTCATCGACACCAACGTCACGCCCAGCACCCCCTCCTCGCCCGGCGTGGTGACCGCGACCTTCTACTCCACCAAGGTGTGGGACATCGAGAGCACCACCTCCGACCGGTACGCCTACACGGAGCCGGAGACCCGCACCCTGCGCACCGAGGACTGCTACGCCTACGAGGGCTCGCCGGGCTTCCAGGTCGACGTGACTCGGATCTTCCGCCGCGCCGGCCAGCAGGAGGTGGAGCGGCGGGAGAAGTTCCACACCGTCTACACGCCCTCCGACGGCGTCGTGTGCCGGTGACCGGACGGAGTACTCGAAGGATCTTGCGCTTCTAAGTTAGAACCCTCATGCTGGTGGCGTGGCCGACTCCCTCACCTTCGACCTCCACCTGCTCACGGCGCGGCTGGACCGCGCTGCCGACCGGATCCTCCGCGCCGAGCACGACCTCCCCTACCGCCGCTTCCTCGCCCTCCTGCTGGTCGGCGAGGGGGCGCCCACGCAGCGGGTGCTGGCCGAGCGCCTCGGCATCACCGAGCCGTCGACCAGCCGGATGGTGGGCATCCTCGCCGAGGCGGGCCTGCTCGAGGTCAGCGCCGACCCCGGCGGCGGCAACCGACGCCGGTTGGCGCTCACCCCAGCAGGCCGCCAGAGCGTCGACGCCTGCCGCGAGCTGCTGGAGGAACGCTTCGCCGCCCTGGTCGCCCTCACCGGCGTGCCGTACGCCGACTACGCCGGGCACACCCGGCGCCTGCTCGCAGCCCTGGACGACTCCGAGCAGGCGGAGGGCCAGCCGTGACCGCATCGACGCTCCTCCTCGTGGTCCACGCGGCGACCGCGATGGTCTGCCTCGGGCTCGGTGGCTACGTGCTGCTGCGGCGCCGGAAGGGGGATGCTGCCCACCGTGCGGCCGGGTGGTGCTGGGTGGCGGGCATGGCCTTCGTCGCGGCGAGCTCCTTCGGCCTCCGAGACCTCCGTGACGGTCGGCTCAGCCTCTTGCACGTCCTCTCCGTGGTCACGCTCGTGAGCCTCCTGCTCGGGGTCCGCGCTGCCCGGCGTCACGACGTACCGGCCCACCGCGGGTGCATGTACGGCAGCTACCTGGGGCTGGTCGGTGCCTTCGCGGGCGCCGTCGCGGTCCCGGACCGGGCGATCCCCACCTTCGTCGTGACGGAGCCGCTGGGGGCGCTCGCCGCGGTGGCGGCCACCGCGGCCACCACGGTGGTCCTCATCGTCCTGGCTCACGCGGTCAGCCGGCGACGTCCGCGGCAGCCGCGGCTGGCCGTCTGAGGGGGTGCGGGCCCGGTAACCGCGGCCCGACCGCGTCGTTGGTCCACCATGCGTCGTCGTCTCGTGGTGGCCCTCGCCGGGCTGGCCCTCTCCCTCGTCGCGGCACTGCTGCTGCCCGCGCCGTCCAGCGCCTCGCCGATCCCGCTGCCGGGCGGCCCCGGCGACCCGATCGGCGCCAACGACTGGAGCTGCGAGCCGACGAAGCGGCGCCCCACCCCGGTGATCCTGGTCCACGGCACCATCGGCGACCGCCGCAGCCTGCTCGACCCGCTGTCCGCGGCGGTGAAGGGCGCCGGGTTCTGCGTCTACTCCCTCGACTACGGCAACCGCGCCACCGGTGACATCCCGACCTCCGCGCGTCAGCTGAAGCGGTTCACCAAGCGCGTGCTGCGCGCGACCGGCGCGCGGAAGGTGTCGATGGTCGGCCACTCGCAGGGCGGGATGATGCCGCGGTACCTCATCAAGTTCCTCGGCGGCGCCCGGCTCGTCGACGACCTGGTCGGTCTCGCGCCCTCGAACCACGGCACCGTCCTCTCCGGCGGCACCGCCCTGGCGCTGCTGACCAACCCCCTCCTCGAGACGCTCTGTGTCTCGTGCACCCAGCAGGGCTACGGCTCGGCGTTCCTGCGCCGGCTCAACCGCGGTGACGAGACACCCGGCCGGGTGAGCTACACCCAGGTGGTCACCCGGCTCGACGAGGTGGTCGTGCCCTACCTCTCCGGCTACCTCGAGCCCGGGCCACGCACCACGAACACCACCATCCAGGACAGCTGCCCGGTCGACCTCTCCGAGCACCTGCTCATCCCGATGAGCCCGACCGCCATCGCCTGGACCCTCGAAGCGCTCACCCGCAAGGGACCGGCGCGGAAGGGGTTCCAGCCGTCGTGCTGAGCCGTGCCGCCGGACCTCTCACGGGGGCAGCACTGCTGCTGCCGGCCGGTGCCACGGCCGTCGCCTGCTGAGTCGCGATCAGTCGGTGCTGGGGGCGAGGTAGCGGTAGCGGTGGTGCTCGGAGAAGCCGAGCCGCTCGTAGAGGCCCAGGGCGGCGGTGTTGTCGCCCAGCACCTGGAGGTACGCCGTGGTCGCGCCCTGCTCGGCGCCCCACTCCAGCAGCGCCGCCATCACGCGCAGGGCCAGCCCTTCCCGCCGGTAGGCCGGGTCGACGTGGATGCCGCGGAAGCCCACCCAGTCGCGGTCGTACGCCGCCACGCCGGTCGCCCGGCCCTCGAGGTCGGCCCGCACCACGCCGGGAGCCTCCTCCACCAGCACGACGCCGTCGGTGTCGCGGGTGTTGAGGCCCCGGAGCCTCCGGCGCACCGCCGCGACCCCGGCGACCTGGAAGACGGTGTCGGCGTCCCCGCTCTCCGGGCCCCAGCCGCGGTCGCGGAACAGCCGCTCCTCGTCGCTGTCCGGCAGCACCGCAGCGATCGGCCGGCCGGGACCCCCGGTGGTCGAGTCGGGACCTCCGGTGGTCGAGTCGGGGCCTCCGGTGGTCGAGTCGGGGCCTCCGGTGGTCGAGTCGGGCCCTCCGGTGGTCGAGCCTGTCGAGACCACCCCCGCGCCGGCGTAGAACTCGACCACGCGCTCGTACGCGTCCGGCACGCCCGCCGGGCCGAAGGCGAGGACCGAGTTGGCCCGCCGCGCGGTCGACGTGGCGGAGCGGCGCAACAGCCAGCGACCGACCTGCGCGGTCTCGAGATCGGGCCACAGCGCGAGCGCGCGGGTCTGGGCCTCGAGCGGCTCGACCCTCAGCCGGTGGCTGGGCCGCGGCGGCACCGGCTTGCCGGAGACGATGTCGCCCAGCGCGATCCGCACCGGCTCGGCCGCGGGGTCGTCGGGCTGCAGCAGGCAGGTGCCGCCCCCGGCACCGTCGCCGGGCGTCCAGGACAGGCAGGTGCCGAGCGAGTCGGTGAAGGCGGGGCCGCCACTCGGGCCGACCTCGCCGCGCAGGAGTCGTCGTACGACCACGCGCTGGCCGACGACGTGCGGACCGAGCCGGTGCCGCCCCGGCTCGAGCTCCCCGGCGGTCCCGCCCACATCGTGGGGTTCTGACGGCACGACCACGTCCGGATACTAGGCTGGGCCAGGAACATGCTCTCGTGCTCCACCCCCGTGCTCAGGAGGATCCGGTGACCTACGTCATCTCGCAGCCGTGTGTCGATGTCAAGGACCGCGCCTGCGTCGACGAATGCCCCGTCGACTGCATCTACGAGGGCAAGCGGATGCTCTACATCCACCCCGACGAGTGCGTCGACTGCGGTGCGTGCGAGCCGGTCTGCCCGGTCGAGGCGATCTTCTACGAGGACGACACGCCGGAGCAGTGGAAGGAGTACTACACCGCGAACGTCGGCTTCTTCGACGACCTCGGCTCGCCGGGCGGTGCCGCGAAGATGGGCGAGATCGACAAGGACCACCCGTTCATCGCCGCGCTCCCGCCGCAGAACCAGGACCACTGATCTCGGTGGTTGAGGAGGCGCGCCAGCGCCGTCTCGAAACCGTCTCCTCGCGGCTGCCCGACTTCCCCTGGGACTCGCTGGTCCGGTACGCCGAGCAGGCACGTTCGCACCCCGACGGGGTCGTCGACCTCTCGATCGGCACCCCCGTCGACCCGACCCCGGACGTCGTCCAGCAGGCGCTCCGAGACGCGGCCGACTCGCCGGGGTACCCGCTCACGATCGGCCGCGCCGAGACCCGCCAGGCCTGCCTGGACTGGATGGCCCGGCGCCTCGGGGTGACCGGGCTCGGCCTGGACCAGGTCCTGCCCGTGATCGGCTCCAAGGAGCTGATCGGTGCGATGGCGCTCCACCTCGGCATCGGGGCCGGCGACCTCGTCGGCTATCCGGCGCTCGCGTACCCGACGTACGAGGTCGGCGCCGCCCTCGCCGGGGCCCGGGCGGTCGCCACCGACTCGCTCACCGCGTTCGACCCCGAGGTGCCGAAGCTGCTCTGGCTCAACTCGCCGTCGAACCCCAGCGGCCGGGTGCTGCCGGTCGAGCACCTGCGCAAGGTGGTCGAGTGGTGCCGGGAGCGCGGCACGATCCTGGTCTCCGACGAGTGCTACGTCGAGTGCGCCTGGGACACCGAGCCGGTCTCCGTGCTTCACCCGGACGTCTGCGGCGGCTCCGCCGAGGGCATCCTCACCGTCCACTCGCTCTCCAAGCGGTCCAACCTCGCGGGCTACCGCTGCGCCTTCGTCGCGGGCGACCGGTCGCTGATCGGCGAGCTGCTCGCGGTCCGCAAGAACCTCGGCCTGATCATGCCCGGCCCGCAGCAGCGCGCCATGGCTGCCGCGCTCGACGACGACGACCACGCCGAGGAGCAGCACGCCCGGTACGCCGCGCGACGGCGGGTGCTGCGCGACGCCCTGGAGGGTGCGGGTTTCCGCATCGACCACTCCGAGGCGTCGCTCTACCTGTGGGCGCAGCGCCAGACCCCGGGCGGGCCCGAGGACTGCTGGGAGACCGTCGCGTTCCTCGCCGAGCGCGGCATCCTGGTCGCCCCTGGCTCGTTCTACGGCGCTGCCGGCGCGCAGCACGTGCGGGTGGCGTTCACCGCCACCGACGAGCGGATCGCCGCCGCGGCCGCCCGGCTCTCGGCGTGACCCGGTCGCCGCGGTCGTCGACGCCTCGTCGTTGGCGGCTGTGGACCGGCCTGGTCCTCGTGGCCGCGGGAGCGACGCTGCTCGGGTACGTCGGGTGGCAGCTGTACGGCACCACCTGGGTCTCCGAGCGCAAGCACACCGAGGCGATCCGTGAGCTCGAGCGCGGCTGGAGAGCCGGGCAGGAGCGGGTCGAGGTGGACGAGGGCACTGCGTCGGCGATCCTGCGCATCCCGCGCTTCGGGCGCGACCACGCCGTACCCGTCTTGGCGGGCACCTCCGACGACGTGCTGGCCGCCGGCGTCGGCCACTTCACCGGCTCCGCCGCCCCGGGTGAGCGTGGCAACGTCGCGCTCGCGGGTCACCGGATCACCCACGGCGAGCCGTTCAGCAAGATGCCGGACCTCCGGCCCGGTGACGAGGTCCTTCTCGAGACCGCCGACATGGTCTACACCTACCGGCTCGACACCGGCGGCGACGACCTCGTCGTGCCCTTCACCGAGACGTGGGTCGTCGACCCGCGGCCGGTGAACCCCGATCCCGGCGAGCCGCAGCCGGCCCGGTCGCCGCGCCTGATCACGCTGACCACGTGCGCCGAGCTGTTCCACACCGACGACCGGCTCGTCGCCTTCGGACACCTGGTCTCGGCCGAGCCGCGCGCCTCGGCCTGAGCCGGAGCCTTCGCGAGGCCGGCGACACCCCCACCCGATGGGAATGGCTCAGCCGCCGAGCGCGACCCGGTTGTCGGCCGGGTGCGGGTCCCGGTTCCGCTCGGCACCGATCGTCGCCTCCGCCACCACCGGACCGTCCACGACGACGTCGATGCCGAGCTCGCCGGTCGCCGCACCCACCCGGCACACGATCTCGTCGGGAGCCGCGCCGCCCGCGCAGCCGACGGCCAGGTACCGGCTCTCGTCGTGCACCGAGAAGGAGCGGAGGCCGGGCACCCGCACCACGAGCACCGCACCTGGCACGCCGGAGCGGACGTGGAGCTGCAGGTGGCGGTGAGCGCCGAAGTCGCTGTAGTGGCCGTAGACGACCAGGTCGTCGTCGGTCCAGCCGGGCGGCAGCGGCGGCTCGGCCGGGGGCGCGGGCGGGCTCTTCGGCGGGTTCTTCGGCGGGTTCTTCGGCGGTGCAGCATCCACGGGCGGCTGCGCCGGAGGCTCGGGCTGGTCGGACGGCGGCGCCACGGCCGGTGGAGGGACGGTCGGCGGATCGACGGCCGGTACGGCGGACGGGACCGGGAGCGGCGCCGGCAGCGGGGCCGACGGGGCGTCGGCCGGTGTCGACGGACGAGGCTGCGCAGGGCGTGCCGACGGCTGAGGGGACGGCTCGGTCGAGGGCTCGCCGGATGGCGGGGCCGACGGCTCGACCTCCGCCACCTCCGTGGGCGCCACCAGCACCTGCTGGTCGTCGCGGACGTCGGTGTCGAACAGACCCGACCGCGCTGCGGCCAACGAGCCGACCGTGACCAGCGCGGCCACCGCCGCTGCGATGCCGACCGTGGCGGCGCGGCCGGCCCGAGAGCGCAGGAGGCGGGTGGCGCCACCCTCCTCAGGACTGCCCGACTCGGCGGGAACAACTCCCGACTCGGCGGGAACAACCCCCGACTCGACGTACGCGTCGAGGACACCCGCACCGAGGAGCGCCGGGGCCAGCACCGCGCCGAGGCGCTCGTTGAGGGCGAGCACCTCGCGGTGCCCGCGCGCACACGCCTCGCACGTCTCGAGGTGGCGCTCGGCGGCCTGCCGCTGACGACGCCCCAGCTTCCCGCGGATGAGCGCCGGCAGCTGTTCGCGGGTCGCCCGGCACTCCGGGTCCCTGGCGGCGCCGAGGTGGGCCGCCAGGTAGCCGCGGCGGAGCCCCTCGCGAGCGCGGAAGGCGGTCGCGGCCACGGCGTTCGGCGAGATGCCGAGCAGTCGCCCGACCGTCGCGTGGTCCTCGCCCTCGACCGCGGTGTGCCACAGCACGGTCTGCCAGCGCTCGGGCAGTGACCGGTACGCCGTGGCGAGGAGCTGTGACTCGATCATCTCCTCCGGCGTCGTCCCTGCGTGCGGCCGGTCGAGCTGGTCGTGGTCGTCGACCCAGACGATCCGGCGCTCGCCGCGGACCCGGTCGACATAGGCGTTGCGGATGGCGCTGAAGAGGTAGGGCCGCAGGGCGCCGGCCGGCCCGCGCCCCTTCCGGAGGGCGGCGAACACCTTCGTGAACGCCTCCGCCACGACGTCCTCGGCGGTCGTCTCGTCGGTCATCGTCCGGGCGAAGCGCCAGGCTGCGGCCCGGTGCCGGTCGTAGAGCTCCGCGATCGCCGAGGGAGCACCGGCCCGGGCGCTCGACAGGAGCTCGGCGTCGCTCGCCGCTGCCTCCGGCCCGAGCGCATCGCCGGCGCTGGTCTGGTCGTCCACGGCACCAGGATGCCTCAGATCCGCGACGTTCCGCCAAGAATGAGAGTGTCGTTCAACGTCCGTCTCAGAAAGTCGGAGATGAGGCGTAAGGGGTGGTCCACCCCGTGCGTCCCCTCCTTGGGGGCTGCCCCTGCGCCGCCGGTCAACCACCGCCCGGCGCAGGGGCAGAGCGACATGTCGAGCACGCCGACCCGGCGGGCCCGCATCCCAGGACCGGCGAACGACGCCGGGCAGGACCAGGAAGAGGAAGCAGTGCGCGCAGCAGATCGTCGGGACGTCCACCCCGGTCCGTGGGGGAGCGGCCGACGCTTGACACCCACGTTCCCCCGAGCGCGCACGAGGCCTCGCGGCCGGTTGCAGGCCCTCCTCGCCCTCCTGATCGGCCTCGCCGTCCTGGTCGTCGTGCCGGTCGCGCCGGCGTACGCCGCGGAGAGCATGGTCGTGACGAAGACGGCCGATGACGACGTGCTCGTCGGCGGCGGCGGCGAGGTCCGGATCGAGGCGCGCAACAACGGCGACGTGCCGCTCTACAACCTCTCCTTCCGCGACCAGCTGCCCGCCGGCGTGACCTACGTCCCTGGCTCCACGCGCCCGGCTTCCCTCGGTGAGCCGCGGACCGTGACCGGCGGTGGTCGCCAGACCGTGATCTGGGAGAACGTCAGCGACCTGCCGCTCAACGCGGTCCAGGAGCTGACCTTCGAGGTGACGACCGATCCGGCCGTCCTCCCGGTGGGCTCCACCTTCGCCAACGAGGCGTCGGCGTACGCCAACGCCGAGGCCCGGACCGTGCCGGACTTCAACCCGGACGGCACCTACCAGAAGGATGCCTCGGTCCAGGGCTCGTCGGCCGCTGCCGCGACCACCGTCTCCGCGATCGAGGTCGAGAAGCTCGAGCCGAGCCCGGAGCACGAGCTGCTCCGGGGCATCCACCGACACGCCACCACCTACACCCTGCGGGTCACCAACAACAGCGCGCACGCGGACGACGACGTGGTGCTCGTCGACCACCTGCCGGCGCAGCTGGAGTTCCTGGGCTGCGGCACCGTCGACCACAGCAGCAGCGTCGAGTACGACGGTGCGCCCCGGCTCGACGTCTCCACGCCCGACATTGCGGCCTGCCGGGCGCCCGTCTCCGTGGACACCGTGACGGACCCGGCCGGCGTCCCCGCCGGGGTCTACACCCGCGTGGAGTGGAACCTGGGGAACCTGGCACCCGGTGACGTCGTGGAGGTCACCTACGCCGCCGGGATCCCGCAGCGCGCCAACGCCGACGCCTTCCCCGGCACCGAGCCGACCCCGGCGTCCCTCGAGCAGGCCGCGAACCTCGACAACAACACCGGCGCCCCCACCCGCGAGACCACCACCGAGCAGGGGCTGACCAACCGCGCCCGGGTGAGCGCGGACTACACCGGCCCGGTGGCAGCGGGCACGTCGACGCGGGTGAGCGACACCGACGAGCTGACGGTCACCGCCGAGGACGTCGCCATCCAGAAGTCGGTCTCCCCGGGCACCTTCGACCAGGGCGAGATCGCGACGTACACCCTCGAGCTCCAGGCCGGTGAGTACGCCGACGCCAGCGACGTCGTCATCACCGACGTCATCCCCAACGGGCTCTGCCCGCTCGGTGCAGCGGGCACCAACTACGCGGACGGCACGCCGGCCGAGTGCGCGGGCTCCGCGGGCACGGCGCCGAGCCTGGCGTTCGCGTCGGTCGTCGAGAACGGCGACGGCAGCTTCACCGTGCGCTTCGACCCCGTCGCGCTCGCGGCCAGCGGTGACCTGGCCGTCACCTACCGGGCCCGGATGCGCGAGAACTACCGGGCAGACCTCGCCGACACCGTCCCGACCGTCACCGGGGACGCCTATCTCAACACGGTCGGCCTGACCGCCACGACCACGACCCTGGCCGCTGTCGACGCGCCCGGCGGCGTGAGCACCGCGACCGTCCGCGACGCCTCGGAGGCTTGGATCGAGAGCGACACGGTCGTCCTCGACAAGCGGATCCAGGCCAACACCACCACGCCGTACGAGTGCGCGACCGACCCTGCCTCGTACGCGAACGCCTCGACGCTGACGGACGGCCAGACCACCTTCGCCGAGGGCTCGCGCGTCTGCTTCCTGCTGTCGATCGACTTCCCCGGCGGCAGTGAGACGAAGAACGCGATCCTCACCGACTTCCTGCCCGACGGCCTGGCCCTCGAGACCGTGGAGGCACTGCCCGCCAATGACGTGGCGGCCGTCGCCGACGGCACCGGCCTCCGGTTCGAGCTCGGCACGGTCGACGGCGACAACCGCTTCGTCCAGCCGGGCGGCCGGTTCCGGTACCGCCTCTCCGCGACCATCAAGACCTCCGCGGTCGCCACCGCCCCCGACGTCACCGGCAACCTCGCCAAGCTGCGGTGGACCAACACCGACGGCACGGTGAGCTTCCTGCGCGACCGCGAGGACTTCACCATCGCGCCCCCGCCGCCGGTCGTGGTCGACAAGACCGATGACGACAGCGACAACGTGGTGCGCGCCGGCGACGTCGTGACCTACACGGTCACCCTGCGGAACGCCGGCGACCGCGACGTCGTCGGGCCCGACACCTGGGACCGGCTGCCCGTCGGCGTCGAGTGCGCCGACGTGGTCGGCGGCTCGGTCACCGGCGGCGGGGTCTGCACAGACCCGGGCGACGCGAGCCACCCCACCTTCGCCGGCAACGGCAGCCGCTCCGCCATCCGGTGGGACCTGCCCGACACCGAGCGCATCGCGCCGGGCGCCACCGTCACGTTCAGCTACCGGGTGCGCTTCCCGTCGACCGTGGCCGCGGACCAGCCGTACCGCAACGACGTCGACGTCGCGTCGTACGCCTCCGAGAACAACCTCGGCACGCTGATGACCCACTACCCGGCCCAGAACGTCGACACCACGGTGACCAGCGGCCAGGTGGACGCCCCGCGCGCCCACGACGACCTCACCCTGCGGACGCCCCAGGTGCAGGTCGCCAAGAGCAACGTGACCGCGGTCGACGACGCCGACCAGGGCGCCGACCCCGCTGGGCGGAACTACGTCGCGGTCGGCGAGGGCATCACCTACACCGTCACGGCCACCCTCCCGGCGAACACCACCGTCTACGACGGAGTGGTCCGCGACGCTGCGCCGAGCGGCGTGCGCTTCGACTCGGTGTCCTACGAGTTCAGCCTCGACAACGGCGCGACGTGGGCGGGCACCGCGCCCGCCGGCTGGACGGCGAGCTCGTCGTCGGCGCGCGTGGAGACCGGGGGCATCCACGTCGTCGACGCCACCTCCGACCTGGTGCGGATGACGATCGAGGCCACCGCCATCGGCACGTCGACCGACCCCGCGCACGGCGCCCTGCTCACCAACATCGCGCACGCGAGCAGCAGCAGCGAGGCCGGCACCACCCCCACCGACCGCCGGGCGACCTCCTCGGTCACCGCGGTGCACCCGAACCCCACGCTGACCAAGACGGTCAGCGACGAGAACCCGGTCGCCGGGCAGACGGTCACCTACACGCTGACCGCCAGCAACCCCGCCACGCGGCCGACCCTCTTCGACGCCGCGGTGGTCGACTGCGTCCCTGGTGAGCTCACCGTGGTGCCCGGCTCCCTGCCGGCCGGGGTGACGATCACGACGCCGGCCACGTCCTGCGCCGCCGGGCAGACGCAGCTGGACTGGGCGGTCGGCGACCTGACCGACGACGAGCCGTGGCCCAGCATCGCCTACGACGCCACGGTGAGCCCGCGGGCCGCGGGAGGCGCGTCCTACACCAACACCGCCACGCTGGCCGGCACGTCGATGGACGGTGTGGACGCCGACGAGGCCGAGTACGACGACGGCGCCGACGCGACCGTCACCGTGCCCGGCAGCACGCTGACCAAGTCGGTGACCCCGGACCGCGCCCCCGTCGGCGCCGAGGCGACGTACGACGTGGACGTCGTGCTCCCCGCCGACGTCAACTTCTACGACGCGACCCTGGTCGACGAGCTGCCGGTCGGCATCGACCTCGCTTCCGTCGACCGGACCGGCTTCACGTGCACCTACGTCGGCTCCGCGGACGCCTGCGCCTCGCCCGGCTCGGTCACGGACCTCGCCCCCGTCGGCCGGCTGCACGGCTGGTTCCTCGGTGACGTGGTGGCCGACTCCCGCGAACGGCTGGTGACGATCACCTACACCGCCGACGTCGAGGACGTTCCGACCAGCACGGCCGGCACCCCCCTGACGAACACGGCCCGGCTCCGGTGGAACACGGTGGACGGCGCCGGCACGCCCGCGGTCGACGCGAGCTTCGGGCAGAGCACCTCCCCGGGCGCCGCCACGGTCACGGTGGTCGAGCCGTCGCTGAGCATCGCCAAGTCGGTCAGCGAGGGCAGGCCCGTGCCCGGCGAGACCTTCACCTACACCGTCGAGGTGACCAACGCGTCCGGCGCGATCGCCTCGACCGCCCACGACGTCGACGTCGTCGACACGCTGCCCGAGGGCGTCCAGGCCGTCGGCAGCCCGAGCGCCGGCGGGGTCGTCGGCACGGGCGACCCGGCCACGATCACCTGGTCCGACCTCGGCCCGATCGCGCCCGGCGCCTCGGTCCGGCTGACCTACACCGCGCGGCTCGCCACGCCGGCGCCGACCGCACCGCAGGTCAACACCGCCGACGTCACGGCGTACACCTCGCTCGACGGCGGAGGTCGCACCTACGACGGCCCGAGCGACACGGCCAGCGTCACGGCCGGCCTGCCGGACATCGAGGTCGTCAAGACGACCGCCGACCCCGTGTCGTACGTCGGTGAGCCCACGCGCTGGGAGATCGCCGTCACCAACACCGGGCCGGCGACGGCCTACGACGTCGACGCCGAGGACGTGCTCCCCGAGCACTGGACCTACGACGCCGGCACCGCCCGGGTGTCGGTCGCCGGGGCGCCCGCCACCGCGGTCGAGCCCACGGTCGACGGCGCGACGCGCACCCTCGGCTGGGCCGACCTCGGCGACCTCGCCCAGGGCGAGTCGCTGACGATCGCGTTCACCGCGACACCCGGCGCAGGCGTGGTGCCCGGCACCATCGGCAGCGCGGTCCCGCACGTCAACGGGGCCAGCGCCACCGCCCGTGACCTCGAGGAGGGCGGGTCGGTCGTGACCGACGACGCCGACGACGCGACGACCCGGATCGACCGGGCGGACCTGACGCTCGACAAGGCCGCCGTCGGGACGCCCGTCGCCGGCACCGACCACTCGTGGACGCTCACCGTCGGCAACGACGGGCCGGACACCGCGGTGGGACCGTTCGAGGTCACCGACACGCTGCCCACGCAGGTCACCGGCGCCACCGCGACCGGTGCCGGGTGGTCCTGCTCGCCGGCGGCCGGCACGGTCACCTGCGAGCGCACCGACGCGACCGACACCCTCGCGGCCGGCGCGACGTTCCCGCCGATCACCGTGACCGCGACGGTCCCAGCCGACATCGCGGCCGCCGTCGACCTGGTGAACTCCGCGCGCGTCGAGGCCGCCACCCACGAGGACGACCCCAGCGACAACGAGGACGACGCGACCTCCACGGTCACGGTCCGGTCGGACATGGGCATCGCCAAGGACCTGGTCGGCGAGCTCGTGCCGGGCGGCCAGGCGACGTACACCCTCGCCGTCCGCAACGACGGGCCGTCGCAGGCCCGCGGCGCCGTCGTCGTGACCGACACCCTGCCCACGGGGCTGACCTACGCGTCGCACACGGGCGCGGGCTGGACCCTCGACCGGACCGGGCAGGACCTGGCCTTCACCTGGTCCGGCGCCACCCCGGTGCCGCTGGGCGCGATGCCGGTCATCACCGTGCGCGTCGACGTGGCCAGCGACCTGACGGCCGCGGTCACGAACACCGGGTCCGTGACGGAGCCCACCGACCCGACGACGGGCCCGGAGGCGCCCGACTCCGACCCGGCCAGCGCCGCGCCGGTGCCCAGCGCGGACCTCGGGGTCACCAAGTCCAGCGTCGGAGCGTTCCGCGCCGGGACCCAGGGTGAGTACTCCTTCGAGGTCGTCAACAACGGCCCGTCGGACGCCGCCGGGCCGATCACGGTGACCGACACGCTGCCGGACGAGCTGACCTACGACTCGGCCGCGTCGACCGACGGGTGGACCTGCTCGGCCACCGGGCAGGACGTCACCTGCTCGCTGGCCGGAGGCTTGGCGAACGGCGGCACCAGCTCCTTCACGCTCACCGTCGACATCGCGGAGACGCTCGCCACCGACGTCGTCAACACCGCGACGGTCGACGGCCCGACCGCCGACCCCCACGCGCCGAACAACACCGACAAGGACGACACCGGCATCGACGTCGAGGCCGACCTCGGCATCGTCAAGACGTTGGTGACGACCCCGGTGGTCGCCGGTGAACGGGTGACCTACGAGCTCGCCGTGACCAACCACGGGCCGGCGACCTCGCCCGCCGCCATCGTCGTCTCCGACACGCTGCCGACCGGGCTGACGTTCGTCAGCGCCGCCGGGACCGGCTGGACGTGTGGCGCGACCGGCCAGGTCGTGACCTGCGAGCGTGGCGCACCGCTGGCGTCGGGCGACGCCGCCGACGTGATCACGCTCGTGGCGGCGGTCGGCTCGGGCGTCGGGGCGACCACGCTCACCAACGTCGCCAGCGTCGACGGGCCGGCCACCGACCCGGTGCCGGCCAACGACTCCGACGACGCCTCGACCGTGGTCACCGAGGACACGGAGGTCTCGGTGACGAAGACCGCCCTCGGCCCGGACCCGGTGGTCGCGGGGACGACCACGAGCTTCTCGGTCGTCGTCAGCAACAGTGGGCCGTCCGACGCGCGCTCCGTCACGGTCACCGACGTGCTCCCCGCCGGCATGAGCCTGGTCTCCGTGGCGGGTGACGGCTGGACCTGTGCCGCCGGCACCTGCTCGCGGGACCGGGTCGCCGCAGGCGGCTCCGCGCCCGCCCTCACCGTGGTCGCCCGGGTCGCCTCGGGCACCGCGTCCGGGTCCACGCTCACCAACCGGGTCACGGTCGCCACGACCACCCCGGGCGACACCCCGGCCGGCAACACCGATGACGCATCGGTGGGGGTCTCGGTCGCGGCCGACCTCGCGCTGGTCAAGTCGCACCCCACGGGCAGCGCCGTGGCCGGGTCGACCACGACGTACGGCATCGCGGTCCGCAACCTCGGGCCGTCCGACGCCGGTGGTCCGATCACGGTGGTCGACACGCTGCCGGCCGGCCTGAGCTACCTCTCGGCCAACGCTCCGTGGACCTGCGCGCCCACGGCCGGTCGGCAGGTCTCCTGCGTCGTCGCGACGGGGCTGACCGCCGGGGCCGACGCCCCGCCGTTGACCCTGCAGGTCGTGGTGTCCGCGGCCGCGGCCACCGGCACGGTCGTCAACTCGGCCGGCGTCTCGAGCCCCAGCCTTGACCCCGTGCCCGCGAACGACCAGGACACCGCCGACGTGGCCGTCCAGCAGCTCGCGGACGTCTCGATCGTGAAGTCGCACGTCGGCACCGCCCGGGTCGGCGCGACGCTCGAGTTCCAGCTCCGGGTGGCCAACGCCGGTCCCTCGGAGGCCCGCCAGGTCGTCGTCACCGACCGGTTGCCGGAGGGACTCGACCTGGTGTCGGCCACCGGCCCGGGGTGGACCTGCCAGGTCGCAGGTGACCGGATCAGCTGCACGCTCGGCGCCGCGCTGGCCCCGGGCGCGGCGGCGCCGGTCATCACCGTGGTCGCCGGCGTCACGCCGATGGCCTACCCGTCGGTGCTCAACACCGCGGACGTCCGTACGGGGACGCCCGAGGTCGACCTGGCCGACAACGAGGACAGCGACCGGGTCGACGTGCCCGCCCTCGTGGACCTCGTCGTGGACAAGTCCCACCGGGGTCGGCTCGCGGTCGGGAAGCAGGGCGTCTACGAGATCGTGGTGACCAACCGCGGCCCGACCGCCGCGCCCGGGCCGGTCACGGTCACCGACACGCTCCCGGCGGGCCTCGCGCACGTGTCGTCCACCGGTGAGGGCTGGGCGTGCTCCCTGCAGGCCGCGGCCGTCGGGTGTGCCCTGGCGGACGGCCTCGACGTCGGGGAGTCCTCGACGGTGCGGATCGTCGTGGACGTGCTGCCTGCGGCGTACCCGCAGGTCGTGAACACCGCGGTGGTCACCAGTCCGTCCGAGGAGGTCGGCGGCGGTGTGGACAACGGCACCGACACCGACAGCGGTGACGTGGTGCCGGACGTGCGGCTGGCGCTCGAGAAGTCCGTCGTCTCGGCCACGGCCGGCCGCATCGTCTACCGCCTCGCCGTCACGAACGCCGGCGCGAACGCCACCGTCGCGCCGGTCCGGCTCCGCGACGAGCTGCCGGACGGCCTGCGCCTGGAGTCGGTCCGTGGCGACGGATGGTCGTGCACCACGTCCAGCGGCCGTGCGGCCTGCGTCCATGCCGGGCAGATCGGACCGGGGGAGACCTCGGTGGTCCGGCTGGTCAGCCGGGTCGTCGCCGCGCCGGGCACGTCGATCGCGAACACCGCGACCGTCGTCGGGGGCGGTGCCACGAGCGGCGGTGCAGCGGCCGGCGACCGTGCCGACACCGTCACCGTCACCGTTCCGACGGCCGACGGGGACTCTGACTCCGGGTCCGACTCCGACGGGCCCGGCGACGGGCCGGACGGGTCCGGAGCGTTGCCGGGCGGCGCCCAGGACGACGGCCAGGACGACGGCGT
The DNA here is from genome assembly GCF_051280745.1 of Nocardioides ureilyticus. Classification (NCBI taxonomy): domain Bacteria; kingdom Bacillati; phylum Actinomycetota; class Actinomycetes; order Propionibacteriales; family Nocardioidaceae; genus Nocardioides; species Nocardioides ureilyticus. The sequence continues at coordinate 36,259 of NZ_JBNCOG010000023.1, forward strand.
GCTCGGCGTCCTGCCCGACACCGGCGGGCCCTCCCTGTGGCTGACCTTCGCCGGGCTCCTGCTCACGCTCCTCGGCGTGGCACTGGTCGTGCGGCACCGGCGGGCCTGACCGGCTGCGTGCCTCCTCGCCCTCACGGGCGGGCCTGACCGGCCGTCCCGGCTGCCGGGTGCGCTCAGCCGGCGAGCAGGTGGGCGCGCCCGTCAGGGGTGAGGTAGTGGCCGTCGTCGAAGAGGACGATGCCGTTGCAGAGACGGCACCAGCCCTGCTCGCTGTGGTCGGCCGTCACGTGGGCCGAGCAGCAGTTCGCGTCCGTGGTCTGGGGGCAAGCGGGCGAGTGGTCGCACATCGTCGGGTCACCTCGGGCAGGTCATGGTCAGGTGTGTGGGTGGCCGTCGGAGGACCCCACGGAGGGACCATCGGCCGCCGGGCGGCAGTTCTTCGCAGAACCAGCGTCAAAACGGCGCCGCTCGGGGTGTCGCTCCAGCCGGCGGCAGGCTCTTTACCGTTCTGGGGTGTGTTCCAGGCCACAGTGGTTTACCTTGGCAGCGGCCATTCGGGCAGCACCGCGACGAGGAGGGACGCGATGGGCGCCCCGGAACCGGCATGACGAGCCACGCCGTCGTGCCTGGACCACCCCTCGTCGGCGGCCCGACGGCCGACCGACACCTTCCACCGTCGCGCGATGACCGCGCGGCCCCCACTTTCCAGGAGAAGCGATGATCCGAACCCTCCTCCGGCCGGTGGCGGTGGCCGTCGTGGCCGCCGCCCTCGTGCTGGGGTTCACCAGCGGCGCCGGTGCCACGAGCAGGACCGTCTCCACGACCGCCGCAACGGCAGCCGCCGCCGATTGCTCCGCCGAGAGGTCGGAGCTCGCCAGGGCCACCAAGAAGGTCAACCAGAAGAAGGCGCAGCGCAAGGCCGCGGCGCAGCGTCTCCGCAGGGCGGAGGCGTCCGGCGACCAGCAGCAGGTCAGGCAGGCCAAGGCCAAGAAGCAGCAGCGCGCCAGGCAGCTGAAGCGGGCCAAGCAGCGCCGGGCACGTGCTCAGCAGGAGCTGCGCGAGTGCCGCGGCGGCGGCACGCCTGCCGGACCGACGCAGCCCCCGGCCCCCGCCAACCCGTTCCAGGCGTTGTGTGACGCGGGGCTTCCGCAGCAGGTCTGTGACGCCTTGGGCATGCTGCCGATCCCGGCCCCGGGCGAGGGTGGCGGCGGTGCTGACAACCCGTTCCAGGCGCTGTGCGACGCCGGGCTCCCGCAGCCGCTCTGCGACGCTCTCGGCATGCTGCCGATCCCGGCCCCCGGTGAGGGCGGTGGAGGCGAGAGCCCGATCCAGGCGCTGTGCGACGCCGGGCTGCCGCAGCAGATCTGCGACGCGCTCGGCATGCTGCCGATCCCGCCCGGCGGAGGGAGTAGCGGGAACCCGCTCGCGCCGCTCTGCGACGCGCTCCCCATCCCGCTGCCGCTCTGCGACCTGCCGCTCAGGGCGGCCGCCTGACCGACGCCGGCTCCACCAGATGGCACAGCGCCACCGTCCGCACGTCGCGGGCGGTGGCGCTGTCAGTGGAAGGGTCAGTCGAAGACGTCGACGTGGACGTGGTCGCGGTGCTCGAGGATCTTCCGGTCACCCGAGCGGGAGGGCGGGTCGTAGTCGCGCCAGCCCTCGCCGGAGCGCCAGCCGTTCTGCCAGATCCGGTCGTCGAAGATGACGGTCTGGACGTCCAGGCGGTCGGCCATCGCGACCAGGTAGTGCGCCACCGCCCAGCCGCGCGTCTTGTTGGCCGGGCTGATCGGCCGGAAGAAGACATCGACCGCCCGGCCCTCGTAGTGGGTGGATCCCTCCATGTGCCCCTCACGGACGCCGCCCGGCGCGAAGCCGCCCAGCGACTGCTCGCCGAAGACCGCCTCGACCTCGCGGCGCACCGCCTCCGCCCGGCGTACCAGCCCGGACTCGGTCAGCCGGTCCGGCGCCTCGTCGGCGTCGCCGTCGAGCTCGCAGGTGAACGCCGCTCGCGAGTTCCCGGTCAGCGCCGAGGCCAGCACCCGGGCGTCGGCCTCGTGGTCGGCGTAGGCGCCGGGGAAGGCCGAGCGCTGCACCGCCTGCGCCGCCTCGGTCACCTCCATCGACTCGTAGCCCTCGACCTCGGCCAGCTCGTCGTAGAACTTCCGGGCGGCGTAGGCGGGGTCGAGCACCTGCTCGGCGGTGCCCCAGCCCTGGGAGGGCCGCTGCTGGAACAGGCCGAGGGAGTCGCGGTCGCCGTAGTCGATGTTGTAGAGCTCCGACTCCTGGTACGCCGTGGCGAGCGCGATCGTCGCGGCGCGGGCGGGCATGCCGCGCCCGACCGCGATGCCGGTGATGAGGGCAGCGTTCTCCGCCTGCTCGACATCCAGCTCGACGGTGCGTCCGTCGACCTCCGCCACGCATCCGTCGTCACCGAGGAACGGTGCGGCGTCGCGCAGCACGTTCCAGCCCAGGACCGCGGTCGCCCCGAGCGCGAGCACGCCGAGCAGCGCGACGACCGACCCCCACCTCATGCAGCCAGTCTCCGGACCGGACGAAATACGTCCGTCGTGCGACCGCTCAGTTGGCGTGCAGGGCGGCGTTGAGCTCGACGCCCTCGCTCCTCCACGGCACGGCCTCGACCGCGCCGGTGACCGAGTTGCGGCGGAAGAGCACGTTGCTGGTGCCGGAGAGCTCGAGCGCCTTGACGACCTTCGGCTCGCCGTCCACGTCGACGGTCACCTTGGTGCCGGCGGTGACGTAGCACCCGGCCTCCACGACGCAGTCGTCGCCGAGGGAGATGCCCAGGCCCGCGTTGGCGCCGAGCAGGCAGCGCCGGCCGATCGAGATGACCTGCTTGCCGCCACCGGAGAGCGTGCCCATGATCGAGGCGCCGCCGCCGACGTCGGAGCCGTCCCCGACGAGCACGCCCGCCGAGATCCGGCCCTCGACCATGGAGGCGCCGAGCGTGCCTGCGTTGTAGTTGACGAAGCCCTCGTGCATCACGGTGGTGCCCTCGGCCAGGTGCGCACCGAGCCGGACGCGGTCCGCGTCGGCGATCCGCACGCCGCTGGGCACGACGTAGTCGACGAGCCGGGGGAACTTGTCCACGCCGAAGACGGTGACGTGCTGGCCGGCGGCCCGCAGACGGGTGCGGGCCAGCTCGAAGCCCTCGACCGCGCACGGCCCGGCCGAGGTCCACACGACGTTCGTGAGCAGCCCGAAGACGCCGTCCATCGAGATGGTGTGCGGCACGGCGAGGCGGCTGCTCAACAGGTGCAAGCGGAGCCACACGTCCTCGGTGGACGTCGGCGCGGCCTGCAGGTCGGCGATCTCGACGGTGCGCACCTCGCGAGTCACCCCGCGGACCTCGTCGCGCCCCTCCAGCGCGCGCAGCTCCGCCGGCACCTCGGCGCCGTCGCGGTCACCGAGCGCCGGGGCAGGGAACCACACGTCCAGCACCGTGCCGCCGTCGGTCACGGTGGCGAGGCCGTGGCCCCAGGCGGTCGTCGGGCGGTCGAGGTCCTGCGAAGCGTCGGTCACGGGGCAGCAGTCTAGGGAAGGCGTCATACGCCATCGCCCGCCGGTTCCGAGGACCAGCGTCAGGGTGCGCGTGCCACCGGCGGGCCGCCTGTGGAGAGCCGGGTGCGCGGACGCCGGCGCTCCGCCACGGTGGCGGGGTGGTGGAGTCGGTGGGGGAGGTCCTCGAGCGCCTGGGTGGCACGGCCACCCGTCGCGAGCTGGTCGCGGCGACCTCGCGCAGCGCCGTCGACCGGGCCACCACCTCCGGTGACCTGCTGCGCCTGGCCCGCGGCCGCTGGGCGCTGCCCGCGGTCGACGACGCGCTGAAGGCGGCCCACGCGCTCAGCGGCACGGTCTCCCACTCCAGCGCTGCTCTGCTGCACGGGTGGGCGGTGAAGGCGGTGCCGACCAAGCCGCACGTGACGGTGCCGCGCAACCGCAAGCTCGTCGATCCCGCCACGGACCTGTCGATCCACCGGGCAGACCTGCTCCCGGCCGACCGGGAGGGCCTTCTCACGTCGCCGGCGCGCACGCTGCTCGACTGCCTGCGCACCCTGCCCTTCGACGAGGCGCTCGCCGTGGCCGACTCGGCCCTCCGCGACGGCTTCGGCTCCGCGAACCTCACCTCGGTGACCGATGGCGCCCGCGGACCGGGCTCCGCTCGAGCCCGCCGGGTCGCGGGCTTCGCCGATGCTCGAGCGGCCAACCCGTTCGAGTCGGTGCTCCGCGCGATCGCGCTCGACGTGCCGGGACTCGACGTCGAGGCGCAGGTGGAGATCTGGGAGCCGGAGTTCCTGGGGCGGGTGGACCTCGCCGACCGGCGGCTGCGGATCGGGCTCGAGGCGGACTCCTTCGAGTGGCACGGCGGCCGCGACCAGCTGGCCAGCGACTGCCGTCGATACAACGGCTTGGTCGTGCACGGGTGGCTGGTGCTCCGCTTCTCGTGGGAGGACGTCATGTTCCACCCTGGCGAGGTCCGCCGCACCCTCGATGCAGCCGTCGCCGAACGTGCACAACGGACTTGCCGACGCTGCTCCGCCGCCTGAGCCGGCCCCCGCCGGGACCGTTATGTACGTCCGACAGCGAGCGCTACCCTTGCCGCACAGGCGTCTGAGCCGTCATCAGCGGCGAGCCTCCGGAAGAACGGCCCCTCGGGGCTCAGTAGAACCGGACGGGTAGGCCCGTCACAGCCGCGAACGAAGCGGTCGTGCTGCTCAGGAACCTGGGGCAGCGCGGCAAGCGAGGTGGTACCGCGGGCCCCGGCTCGTCCTCGTGGTCAAGCACAGCCCGACCACGACAGGACCCGCCATGACGTACCCGAAGGCCTCCACCGACGCGTCGACGGTGCCCTCCACGCCCCGGTTCCCCGAGATCGAGGAGCGGGTGCTCGCCTACTGGCACGCCGACGGGACCTTCCAGGCCAGCATCGAGCAGCGCGACCCGGGCGAGGACGCGGCGAACGAGTTCGTCTTCTACGACGGCCCGCCCTTCGCCAACGGCCTGCCGCACTACGGCCACCTGCTCACCGGCTACGTCAAGGACATCGTCCCGCGCTACCAGACCATGCGCGGCAAGCGCGTCGAGCGCCGGTTCGGCTGGGACACCCACGGGCTCCCCGCCGAGCTGGAGGCGATGCGGCTCAACGGCATCAAGACCACCGACGAGATCGTCGAGATGGGCATCGACCGGTTCAACGAGGCCTGCCGGGACTCGGTGATGAAGTACACCGGCGAGTGGCGCGACTACGTCACCCGCCAGGCGCGCTGGGTCGACTTCGACCACGACTACCGGACCATGAACCCCGAGTACATGGAGTCGGTCATCTGGGCCTTCAAGTCGCTGCACGACAAGGGGCTGGTCTACGAGGGCTTCCGGGTGCTGCCCTACTGCTGGAACGACGAGACCCCGCTGTCCAACCACGAGCTCCGGATGGACGACGACGTCTACCAGAACCGGCAGGACCCGGCCGTGACCGTCGGCCTGCGGCTGCACACCACCGGCGAGGACCCGGTCCTCGACGGCGCGCACCTGCTCGTGTGGACGACCACCCCGTGGACCCTGCCCTCGCACCTGGCCGTCATGGTCGGCTCCGAGATCGCCTACGTCGTCGTCGAGGCCCCCGTCCCGGGGACCGACCGGACGGCGCGGTACGTCATCGCCGAGGCCCGGCTCGCGGCGTACCAGCGTGAGCTCTACCCCGACGCCGACGAGCCCACCGTGCTGGGCCGCTACACCGGTGCCGAGCTCGTCGGCCGGACCTACGACCCGCCGTTCTCCTACTACGCCGGCCACGCCAACGCCTTCCGCGTCGTCGCCGCCGACGACGCGGTCACCACGACCGACGGTGTCGGCCTGGTCCACACCGCCGGCGCGTTCGGTGAGGTCGACAAGGAGGTCACCGACCGCGAGGGCATCGAGGCGGTGATGCCGGTCGGCAAGGACGGCCGGTTCACCCACCCGGTGACCGACTACGAGGGCCTCCAGGTCTTCGACGCCAACCTCCAGATCATCGAGCACCTCAAGGCGGCGACGCGCGGTGAGCAGGCCGGCTCGGTCACCGAGGGCACGATCCTGCTGCGGCGCGAGTCCTACGACCACTCCTACCCGCACTGCTGGCGCTGCCGCGAGCCGCTGATCTACAAGGGCGTCTCGTCGTGGTTCGTCGAGGTCACGGCGATCAAGGAGCGGATGCTCGAGCTGAACCAGCAGATCCGCTGGGTGCCCGAGCACATCAAGGACGGCCAGTTCGGCAAGTGGCTGGAGAACGCCCGCGACTGGTCGATCACCCGCAACCGGTTCTGGGGCTCCCCGGTGCCGGTGTGGAAGAGCGACGACCCGGCGTACCCGCGCATCGACGTCTACGGCTCGTTCGAGGAGCTCGAGCGCGACTTCGGGAGGCTCCCGCGCAACAAGGCCGGTGAGCCGGACCTGCACCGCCCGTACATCGACGACCTGGTGCGGCCGAACCCCGACGACCCGACGGGCCGCAGCACGATGCGGCGCGTGACCGACGTGCTCGACGTGTGGTTCGACTCCGGCTCGATGAGCTTCGCGCAGAACCACTACCCGTTCGAGAACGCCGAGTGGTTCGACGGGACGGCCGAGAAGAAGGGCCACTTCCCGGGCGACTTCATCGTCGAGTACATCGGGCAGACCCGCGGCTGGTTCTACACCCTGCACATCCTGGCGACGGCGCTCTTCGACAAGCCGGCGTTCCAGTCCTGCATCAGCCACGGCATCGTGCTGGGCAGCGACGGCAACAAGATGAGCAAGTCGCTGCGCAACTACCCCGACGTGCGTGAGGTCTTCGACCGCGACGGCGCCGACGCCATGCGCTGGTTCCTCATGTCGAGCCCGATCCTGCGCGGCGGCAACCTCGTCGTCACCGAGCAGGGCATCCGCGACGCGGTGCGCCAGGTGATGATCCCGCTGTGGAACAGCTGGTACTTCTTCCAGCTCTACGCCAACGCCGCGAACGACGGCCAGGGCCACGAGGCCCAGTGGTCGACCGGCTCCAAGGACCCGCTGGACCGGTACCTGCTGGCCAAGCTGCGCCAGTACGTCGCGACGGTCACCGGCCAGCTCGACGAGTACGCCGTGGCCGACGCCTGCGACGCGACGCGGTCCTTCCTCGACGTGCTGACCAACTGGTACATCCGACGCTCGCGCGACCGGTTCTGGGGTGACTCGACCGAGGCCTTCGACACCCTCTACACGGTGCTCGAGGTCGTGTGCCGGACGACGGCCCCGCTGATGCCGCTGACCACCGAGGAGGTGTGGCGCGGCCTGACCGGCGGCCGGTCGGTGCACCTGACCGACTGGCCCGACGTCGAGGCCCTGCCGGCCGGCCCCGAGGACCTGGCGCTCGTGGCCGCGATGGACCAGGTCCGCGAGGTCTGCTCGGCCACGTCGGCCCTCCGCAAGGCCGGCAACCTCCGCAACCGGCTCCCGCTCGCACGGCTGACGGTCGTCGTCGACGACCCGGCGGCGCTCGCCGGGTTCGAGGGCATCGTCCGCGACGAGGTCAACGTCAAGGACGTCCGGCTGGTGGCGGCGGACTCCGAGGAGGCGGCGTCGTACGGCGTGGAGCAGAAGCTCACCGTCAACGCCCGCGCCGCCGGGCCGCGCCTGGGCAAGGACGTGCAGACGGCGATCAAGGGCTCGAAGTCCGGCGACTGGTCGGTGGCCGAGGACGGCACCGTGACCGCGGGTGGACTGGCGCTGCAGGAGGGGGAGTACACCCTCGAGACGGTCGCGGGCTCCACCGACGAGGGAACGGCCGTGGGGATGCTGCCCCGCGGCGGCTTCGTCGTCCTCGACACGGTGGTCACCCCCGAGCTGGCCGCCGAGGGCCTCGCCCGCGACCTGGTCCGCCAGGTGCAGCAGGCCCGCCGCGACGCCGGCCTGGACGTCTCGGACCGGATCACGCTGACGGTCACCGCCCCGCAGGACGTCCTCGACGCCGCGCAGGCGCACCGGGCGCTGGTGACCGGCGAGACGCTGGCGACGTCGTTGGAGCTCGTGCTCGGTGGTGCCGAGCCCGAGGTGGCGGTCGCGCGAACGGCTGGCTGAGGAGCTCGGGGCCCGGCCGGGTGGGCGCTGCGCGCCTTCCTCAACCAGCCGGTGGGCGCTGCGCGGCTTCCTCAACCGGCCGGGTGGGCGCTGCGCGCCTTCCTCAACCAGCCGGGCTAAGGCCCAGCCGGCCCGCCATCCGGTCGAGCGAGGCGAGCACCTCGTCCTCGGTCTTGTCCGGCACCCCCCAGATCAGCTCGGTGCAGCCGGCCTCGCCCCAGGCGGCGAGGTCGGCCGGGTCGGGCTTGAAGGCGATGAGCACGCGGATGTCGGGCTGGCCGTCGCGGCCCGCGTCGGCCCACGCCTTCTTGAGGGCCTCGATGTTGCCGAGCACGTCCTGCTGGGTGGGCGTGGTCATCCAGCCGTCGGCGTTCTCCGCGATCCACCGGAACGTCTGGGGCCCGCCGCCGGCGCCGATGATGAGCGGCACGTGCGCCTGGACCGGCTTGGGGTAGGCCCACGAGGGGCCGAACGACACAAACTCCCCGTCGTACGCCGCCTCCTCCTGCGTCCACAGCGCACGCATCGCCTCGACGTACTCCCGCAGGACCGTGCGGCGCTTGCCGGGCGGGACGTGGTGGTCCTCGAGCTCGTCGGTGTTCCAGCCGAAGCCGGCGCCGACGGTGACCCGGCCGCCGGAGAGGTGGTCCAGCGTGGCGATCTGCTTGGCGAGCGTGATCGGGTCGGACTCGACCGGCAGGGCGACCGCGGTCGACAGCCGGATCCGCGTGGTCACGGCCGCGGCGGTGGCGAGCGAGATCCACGGGTCGAGGGTGCGCAGGTACCGGTCGTCGGGCAGCGACTCGTCGCCCGTCCCGGGGTGGGCGGCGGTGCGCCTGACCGGGATGTGCGTGTGCTCGGGGACGTAGAGGGTGTCGAAGCCCCGCTCCTCACCCGCCCTCGCGAGTGCCGCGGGGGTGATCCCGCGGTCGGAGGTGAAGAGGACCAGTCCGTGGCGCATCGGCTGCCTTCCGGTTGTCGGCGTGGGTGAAGCAAGCAGTCGAAACATAGAACGTGTTCCACTTCGACGGAAGGCGTTGCTGGACACCTGTCCGGAACCGGCGGCTGGTTGGATGGGCGCCATGGTTGCCCTCGACCTCACCCAGGACGTCGTGAGCCTGACCGCGGCGCTCGTCGACATCGAGTCCGTGAGCCGGGCGGAGGAGGAGATCGCCGACGCCGTGGAGGAGGCGCTTCGGCGGCTTCCCCACCTGCAGGTCTTCCGTCATGGCCACAACGTCGTGGCCCGCACGACGCTCGGCCGCGGCGAGCGGGTGGTCATCGCCGGCCACCTCGACACCGTGCCCGTCAACGACAACCTGCCCAGCCGGCTCGAGCGACGCCCTGACGGCGACGTGCTCCACGGGCTCGGCACCTGCGACATGAAGGGCGGCGACGCGGTCATCCTCAAGCTGGCCGCGTCGGTGACCGAGCCGGTGCGCGACGTGACCTACGTGCTCTACGAGGCCGAGGAGATCGACGCGGAGTTCAACGGCCTCAAGCTCCTCTCCGAGGCGCGGCCCGACCTGCTCGAGGCGGACTTCGCCATCCTGATGGAGCCCTCGAACGCCGGCGTCGAGGCGGGCTGCCAGGGGACGCTGCGGGTCCAGGTCCGGACCACCGGCGAGCGGGCCCACTCGGCGCGGTCCTGGCGCGGGGTCAACGCCATCCACGGAGCGGCGGACGTGCTGGCCCGGCTCGCGGCGTACGAGCCGCGGCGGCCGGTCATCGACGGGCTGGAGTACCACGAGGGGCTCAACGCCGTGCACATCTCCGGCGGGGTGGCCGGCAACGTCATCCCCGACGAGTGCGTCGTCGAGGTCAACTTCCGGTTCGCGCCGGACCGGTCCGAGACCGAGGCCGAGGCCTTCGTCCGTGAGTTCTTCGAGGGGTACGACGTGCGGCTCACCGACACCGCGCCGGGCGCGCTGCCCGGCCTGGACCGGCCGGCCGCCAAGGCGTTCGTCGAGGCCGTCGGCGGCCGGGTCGGTCCGAAGTTCGGCTGGACCGACGTCGCGCGGTTCACCGGGCTCGGCGTGCCGGCGGTCAACTACGGCCCCGGCGACCCGATGCTGGCCCACAAGCAGGACGAGCACGTGGCCGTCGCCGAGATCGAGGAGTGCGAGCGGCGGCTGCGCGCCTGGCTGACCGGAGCGGACGGGGCGTCGGAGTCGGTGTCGGAGTCGGTGTCGGAGTCGGCGGAGGGGAAGCGGTGAAGTCCAAGCAGAAGGGGCCGGTCGTGCAGCGGCGCAACCAGGTGGACGGCAGCACCACCGACCAGCGGCTGCTCGACTCCCGCGGGCCCTCGGACTGGGTGCACACCGACCCGTGGCGGGTGCTGAGGATCCAGGCCGAGTTCGTCGAGGGCTTCGGCGCGCTGGCCGAGCTGGGGCCGGCGATCGCGGTCTTCGGCTCCGCACGCACCCCCGTCGACCACCCGACGTACGCCGTGGGGGAGGAGGTCGGCCGCAAGCTCGTCGAGGCCGGCTTCGCGGTCATCACCGGCGGCGGGCCGGGCGCGATGGAGGCGGCCAACAAGGGCGCCAGCGAGGCGGGCGGCACGAGCGTGGGGCTCGGGATCGAGCTGCCCTTCGAGACCGGCCTGAACGACTGGGCTGACGTGGGCATCAACTTCCGCTACTTCTTCGCGCGCAAGACCATGTTCGTGAAGTACTCCCAGGGCTTCGTCGTCCTCCCCGGCGGCGTCGGCACGCTCGACGAGCTGTTCGAGGCGATGACCCTGGTGCAGACCCGGAAGGTCACCAGCTTCCCGATCGTCCTGGTCGGCACCGACTACTGGCGCGGGATGATCGACTGGCTCCGCGACACCGTCGCCGCCGAGGGGAAGATCGCGGCCGAGGACATCGACATGCTCACCCTCACCGACGACGTCGACGAGGCGGTCGAGCTGATGGTCCGCAGTAGGGAGACGTTCGGCTGATGCTGTGGTTCTTCGCGACCCTCGTGGTGCTGGCCATGGGTGGCATCGCCATGGTCGCCGCCGGCCGGGGCGAGCCGCTGCAGGACGTCGACCACGACCGGGTGCCGAGCCGACTGCCGACCGACCGGACGCTGGGGCCGGACGACCTGCGGCGGGTCCGCTTCCCGATGGCGCTGCGCGGCTACCGGATGGCCGACGTCGACGCGCTGCTCGACCGGCTCGCCCGTGAGCACGAGGCGGCTCGCGAGGCTCGTGGCGAGGGGCCGACGCCGTAGGGCAGACTGCGCCGCGTGTCGAGCGAGGAGGCGATCGTCTACGTCCTCACCGCCCTGGGGGCGGTGGTGGTCGTGCTGACCCGCCTGCGTCTGCGTGGGGAGCGGGGCGCCGGGCGCTTCGACGTCGGTCGCCGGCTGCTCGACCTGCACACCGGCGCCGGAGTGCTCGCGCTGGTGGTCTGGACCGCGTTCCTCCTCGCGCCGGCCGACAGCGTCCTGGGCGGCGACGCCGCCGGGATCGTCGGTCTCGCCTTCTGGTGGTTGCTGGCCGTCGCCGGCCTGCTCATCCTCGTCCGGTGGCTGCCCAGCAAGGGTCGGCACGCGTCGGAGGGGGCAGGAGACAGCTGGTCGGAGGGGCCGGGCCTCTCGATCCTCGCCCACGTCGGCACCCTGGTCGGCGTGCTCGTGCTGACCTCGGCCTACCTCGAGTCCGTGGTGTGAGGGGGTACGCCGTGCGCCGCGGGTGGTCGGTCCTGGTGGCGCTGGCCGTCCTGGTCGCGCTGCTCCCGGCCGGTCCGGCCTCCGCGGCCCGGCCGGCGGTCGTCGGCAAGCGGGTGATCGGCCAGTCGGTGGAGGGCCGCGACATCTGGGCGTGGCACCTCGGCGAGCCGGCCCGGAAGGGAGTGCCGACGGTCGTGCTGATCGCCACCATGCACGGCAACGAGCCGGCGAGCAGGCACGCCCTCCAGTCGCTGCGCGACGGCGCGCCCGTGGTGGGCGTCGACCTGTGGCTGGTCCCGACGTACAACCCCGACGGCCTGGCGAAGCGCAGCCGCCGCAACGCCCACGGCGTCGACCTCAACCGGAACTACCCCCAGGCGTGGGCCGACCTGGACGGCAACTACGAGTCCGGCCCGAAGCCCGCCTCCGAGCCGGAGACCACGGCGATGATGGCGTTCCTGCGCGACGTCCGGCCGGACTTCGTGCTGAGCTTCCACCAGCCGTTGCACGGCGTCGACACCGACAGCAAGCGGCCGCGCTTCGCCCGCCGCGTCGCCCGCCACCTCGAGCTGCCGCGTCAGTCCTTCGACTGCGGCGGCGTCTGCCACGGCACGATGACGAGCTGGTTCAACCGCCGGTTCGACGGCGTCGCCCTCACCGTCGAGTACGGCGCCCGGCCGTCGTTGCGGCGGATGCGCACGGTGGTCCCCGGCCAGGTGCTCGACATCTTCGGCGCCCGGCGCCTCCGCACCACCGCCGCCTGGCTCGACTGACCCTCCATCCACCGTCGAGGTGGGGCGCGCACAGGGTCGAGGTGGGGCGCGTCCAGGGCAGACGCCCCACCTCGAGGCTGCAGGCGCCCCACCTCGACGGGTGTCAGCGGCCCTCGAAGACCGGCTTCTCCTTGGCGACGAAGGCGCGGACGGCCGCGGAGTGGTCGGCCGTGGCGCCGGTGAGCTGCATCATCGAGCTCTCGAAGGCCGTGGCCTCCTCGAAGGTGTGGTCGGCGGCGTACGACACCGAGCGCCGGATCGCGCCGAGGGCGACGGTGGGGCCGGCGGCGAGGCGGGCCGCCAGCTCCTGCGCGGCGCCCTCCAGCTCGTCGGCGGGGTGCACGGAGGTGGCCAGCCCGAGCGCGAGCGCCTCGTCGGCGCGGATGGTGCGGGGCAGGTAGAGCAGCTCCAGCGCCTTCGCCCGGCCGACGAGCTGCGGGAGCGTGTAGCTGGCCCCGGTGTCGCAGGAGAGCCCCACGTTGGCGAAGGCGAGGTTGAAGCCGGCCGAGTCCGCCACGAGCCGCAGGTCGCAGGCGAAGGCCAGGCTGGCGCCGGCGCCGGCCGCGACGCCGTTGACCGCGGCGAGGACCGGCTTGGCCATGCCGGCCAGCGCGGTGACGATCGGGTTGTAGTGCTCGTCCACGGTGGAGAAGAGCGCGTCGCTGCCGTCGTTCTCGAGCAGCTCGACGTGCTCCTTGAGGTCCTGGCCGGTGCAGAAGGCGCGGCCGGTGCCGGTGAGCACGACGGCGCGGGCGGCGGGGTCGGCGGCGACCTGCTGGACCACCTCGCGCAGCAGCACCTTCGTGGCGATGTCGAGGCTGTTCATCGCGCCGGGACGGTTGAGGGTGATGGTGGCGACGCCCTCGGAGACGTCGAGCAGGACAGGTGCGGTCGTCATGGCCGCAGTCTGGCGGAGGACAGGGGGAGGGCGACAGCGGGCTCAGGACAGGCAGCGCGCCACGAACCGGTCGGCGCCCGGCCGCAGCCGCTCGGACTCGGCGGCGAAGAGGTCGGCCGCGGCGTCGCGCGGCCAGTCCGCCGGCAGCACCTCGGCGGGCAGGCCCGGGTCGGCGAAGAGGAACTTGCGCCACTCGTGCACGAGGTGGAACCGCGCGGCGAACGCCGCCTCGTCGGGGTCCTCGTGCGCGGCGAGGTGCTCGCCGACCAGCCCGCGAACCGAGGAGAGCCAGTGCTCGTACGACGTGCGCAGCGCCTCGAGGTCCCAGGCGTCCACCGGCGACGGCTCGACGTCGGAGGCCCGCGCGGTCCGTGCCGTGGCGCCGGCGCGCTCCAGCACGCCGGGCAGCTCGGGACTGGCGACGGGGCCCACCCAGACGTGGTCGGTGAGCTCGGCGTACCCGAGGAAGCCGAGGTCGGCCCGCAGCCGCGACCGGGCGCTCCGGCTGGCCGGCGGGTCGACGAGCACCAGGTGCCAGCAGCCGTCCCAGTGCTCGTGGCGGCGGTAGACCCGGTGGCTGGTGTCGGCGAGCCGCCGGGCGGCCCGCTCGGTGGTCCGGTAGCCCCGCCCTCCCGGCAGCGCCACCGGCTCGAGCCAGCCCTGGATGACCATCCGGGAGATCGCCGTCCGCACCGCCGGGGCCGCGATCCCGACCGGCGCGAGCAGGCGCACGAGCGCCGCCACGGGTGCCTGGGAGCCGCTGTCGCGCAGGTGGTCGCCGAACAGGTCGAAGAGGGCCGACCGGGCGTGCATGCCGCGAAGTCTGCCAGCCGTGCGTGGGGGACCGCTCACGGTCGGCTGACGGATGGGGGATAATGGAGCACCACACGGCCGGCCGGGCGATCGGGCCCTGCCTGTCCCAGGACTGCGACACGAGAAGAGGTGCCGGATGGCGGCAATGAAGCCGCGGACGGGTGACGGTCCGCTGGAGGTCACCAAGGAGGGGCGGGGCATCGTCATGCGCGTCCCCCTCGAGGGCGGCGGCCGCCTCGTGGTCGAGCTCAACGCCGAGGAGGCCGGCGCCCTGGGCGACGCCCTCAAGGACGTCGTCGGCTGACGCCGACGTACCCCGCGACGTGCCCCGCACCGGGACCGACAGCATCCTCCCCTCGCAGCCTTCGCCGCCCCGGCTGGCGCTGAGTGGTGCCCGACCCCTCGCCGTCGCCGGCGCGGAGGTCGTGGCCCTGCCGGTCCTGCCCGGCGAGGGCGACGGCGCCTCGCCGATCCTCGGGCCGGGCGCCGAGGAGGTCACCGAGCAGCTCGGGCTCGACCTGCTGGCGCTGCTGGAGTCCGAACGGGCCACCGGCCGCGCGGGTGAGGTCCTGGCCTGGCCGGTGCCGCTCGGGGCGGCCGACCAGCCGGCGCTGCGCCTGGTGCTGCTGGTCGGCGTGGGGGAGCAGCGCCCCACCGACTTCCGTCGGGCCGGCGCGGCGCTGGGACGTGCCGTCAAGGGGCGTGCGTCGCTCGCGACCTCGGTCCCGGCGCTCGACCCCGACACGGCGCTGGAGCCGTTCGTGGTCGGCCTGGTGCTGGGGTCCTTCGTCTTCTCCTGGCGGTCCACCGCGCCGGAGGGCGACCGCGACCACCCGCTCCCCGTGGAGCGGGCGGTGCTCGCCGCCCTCGACCCCGCGGCGTACGACGCAGGCATGCGGCGCGCGCTCGCCGTGGCCGGCGCCGGCTGGCGCTCGCGCGCCCTCGCGACCGTGCCCTCGAACCTGAAGAACCCCCCGTGGCTGGCCGAGCAGGCCCGCCAGGTCGCCGAGGAGTGTGGGCTGACCTACCGCGTCTGGGACGAGCAGCAGCTCGCCGACGAGGGCTTCGGCGGCATCCTCGCCGTCGGCCGGGCCTCGGCCACCCCGCCCCGGCTGGTCCGCCTCGACTACACGCCGAGGAAGGCGAACCGCCGGACCCCGACCGTGGCGCTCGTCGGCAAGGGCATCACCTTCGACACCGGCGGCCTGTCGATCAAGCCGGCCCAGGCGATGACGAACATGAAGCGCGACATGACCGGCGGCGCCGTCGTCCTCGCCACCATGGCGGCGCTCGCCGCCGTGGACTGCCCGGTCAAGGTGGTGGGTCTCGTGCCGATGGCCGAGAACGCCGTCTCCGGCGACAGCCTGCGCCCCGGCGACGTGGTCCGGCACTGGGGCGGGCGCACCTCCGAGATCACCAACACCGACGCCGAGGGACGGGTGGTCATGGCCGACGCCCTCGCCTACGCCGTGGCCGAGCTCGCCCCGGCCGCCGTCGTGGACGTCGCCACCCTCACCGGCGCCATGAAGGTCGCGCTGGGCCAGCAGGTCGGTGGCTTCTTCGCCAACCGTGAGCCGCTCGCGGCCGCCATCTCGGCGGCCGGCGAGCAGTCCGGCGAGCTGTTGTGGCGGATGCCCCTCGCTGCGGCCTACGAGGAGAAGCTCGCCTCGAAGGTCGCCGACGCCGACAACGGCGCCGGCGGACCGGGCGCGATCACCGCAGCGCTCTTCCTGCAGCACTTCGTCGGCGACGTGCCGTGGGCGCACCTCGACGTCGCCTCCGTCGGCGATGCCCCGGAGGGCCTCGACGAGTGGACCGCCGGCCCGACCGGCTTCGGTGCCCGCGCCCTGCTGGCGTGGCTCGGCGGGGACCCGCTCGCGGGTCTGGCCTGAGGCCGCCGGCATGAGGGGGCTCACCGTCCGCTGGTCGTTGACCGACGCCGCCGAGGGCGTCGAGGACGAGCTGGCGGCGTACGTCGCGGAGACCTCGCACGCCCGCTTCACCGGCATGGCCGGCCTGCGCTGGAAGACCTGGCGGATGCGTCGCGGCGAGTGGTTCGAGGGCACCTACGTCTTCGCCACCGACGCGGCCCGGGAGGCCTTCCAGGAGCAGTTCGTGGCCGGGGCCGCGGACGCACCGGGCTCTCGGATCGTCGGCAGCCCGCCGGTCCTGGTCGAGCCGTGGGACGTCGTGGCCGTCGCCGAGGGCTGGGACGGCTTCGAGGCCGGCCCGCGCGGCTGAGCCCGACCGGGCCTCGGGCCGGTCCGCTCGACCGCGTCTGATCAGGCCCGTCCGCGCGCCTCGTCCGCGACGGCCTGGAGAGCGGTGGCGGCGCCGCGCAGGTACCGCTCCACCACCGCCCGCTCGTCCTCGTCGAAGTCCTCCTCGAGCGCCCGCAGCCGGCGCAGCATCGGCGCCAGGTGGCCCAGCACCTCCGCCCGCCCCGAGTCGGTGAGGTGGACCTCCGTGCGTCGGCGGTCCGCGGCGTGCGGGCGGCGCACGGCGTGACCGCGGGCGACCAGCCGGTCGACGATGCCGGTCGAGGCCGCGGTCGAGACCTCGAGCAGCCGGGCGAGCTCCGCGGGGCCGATCGGCTGGCGGCCGAGGTGCTGGAGCGCGACCATCTCGTGCTCGCTCAGGCGGGCGGAACGCGCGATGGCATGGCGCATCCGCACGCCCGCCTCGACGAGGTCGCGCAGCGCCTCGAGGAGCGATCGGTCGTCGGCCACTTGTCTCACCTGCTTAGCATCTAGGCGACTGAGATAATCGTACGGCGAGGAGTCAGCGTGCCGGACCACCGCGACCCCCGGGCCCACCGCGTCACGTCCACCATCGCCGGTCGGCGGGCGGCGTGGGCCTTCGCGCTCGTCCCGCTGCTGCTGGGCGTGCTCGCGATCGCGCTCCTGGGCGAGGGCGAGCGGGAGTCGCGGGCGACCGACCAGCTCCCGCGCGGGTACGGCTCCACCGCGGCCGCCCAGCTCGAGCAGCGGTTGCCCGACGACGGCGCCAGCACGGCCCTGGTGCTGTGGACCGCGGAGCAGGGCGGGCTCGGCGAGGAGCAGTTGGGCGCGCTCCGGGCGACCGCCGGGGAGGTGGGCGCAGTACCCAGCGGGCCGTCCGGCCCGGTGAGCGTGGCCGAGGACGGCAGCGCGGCGATCGCCGTGGTCCCGGTCGAGGCCGGCTCGGCCAGCGAGGTCGCCGAGCAGGTGGCGGACCTGCGTGACCGGCTCGACGAGGCCGTGCCCGGAGGGGTGCAGGCGCAGGTCACCGGGCCCGCAGCGGTCCAGGCGGACCTCGCGGCCGTCTTCGACGGCGCGAACCTCCGCCTGCTCGCCGCCACCGCCACCGTCGTGGCGTTCCTGCTGGTCATCACCTACCGCAGCCCGGTGCTCTGGCTGATCCCCCTGACCGTCGTCGGGGTGGCCGACCGGCTCTCCGCCGTCCTCGCCACCCAGGCGATGGCGCTGCTCGACGTGGCGTGGGACGAGTCCACGATCGGCATCCTCTCGGTCCTGGTGTTCGGCGCGGGCACCGACTACGCGCTGCTGCTGATCTCCCGCTACCGCGACGAGCTGCGCCTCGTCGAGAGCCGGTACGACGCGATGGCGACCGCGCTCGCGCGGACCGCGGAGGCCGTCGTCGCGAGCGCGACCACGGTCGTGCTGGGCGTGCTCACGCTCCTGCTCTCCCTCGTCCCGACGACCCGCGGCCTCGGCCTCGCCTGCGCGATCGGCATCGTGGTCGCCGCCGGCTTCGCGCTGGTCGTGCTCCCGGCCGCGCTCGTGCTGCCCGGGCGGTGGATCTTCTGGCCGAAGGTCCCGCGGACCGGCCAGCCGCCGCTGGTCGAGACCGACTCCGTCTGGCACCGAATCGGGGCGCGGGTCGCCCGCCGGCCCGCTGCCTTCGTGACCGGCACCCTCGCGCTCCTCGCCGCGCTCGCGGTGGGTGCCGCCGGCATCAGCACCGGCCTCGACCGCGACGAGCAGTTCCTCGCCGAGCCGGAGGCGATCACCGCCTCGCAGCGCCTCGCCGAGTCGTTCCCCGCCGGCCTCACCGATCCCGTCCGCATCCTCACCACCGCCGACCCCGCCGACGTCACCCGGGCGGTCGAGGGCGTCGAGGGCGTCGGCTCGGTGGCGCCGGGGCCGCAGGGCGAGGAGGTCGCGCAGGTGGACGCCGTCCTGGCCGCCGCCCCGGGCACGGCGGCTGCCGAGGAGGCGGTCCGCGCCGTCCGGGACGCCGTCGAGGGCGTGGGGGCCGCGGGGGCGGAGACGTACGTGACCGGGAGCGAGGCGCTGGCCGTCGACGCCCGCGCCGCCGCGGACCGGGACCGACGGGTGATCTTCCCGCTGATCCTCGGCCTGGTGCTGGGTGCGCTGCTGCTGCTCCTGCGCTCGGTGGTCGCGCCGCTCGTCCTCGTCGCGACCGTGGTGGCGACCTACGTCGCGTCGCTGGGTGCGGCGTGGTGGCTGTTCACCGGGCCGCTCGGCTTCTCCGCCCTGGACGAGTCGGTGCCGCTGCTGGCGTTCCTCTTCCTCGTCGCGCTGGGCGTCGACTACAACATCTTCCTGGTCAGCCGCGCTCGCGAGGAGGCAGCGGAGCACGGGCCGCGCCGGGGGATGCTCCGTGCGCTGGGCGCCACCGGCGGGGTGATCACCAGCGCCGGGGTCCTGCTCGCGGCCGTCTTCGCCGTCCTTGGCGTGCTCCCGCTGGTCGTGCTCGCGCAGCTCGGGACGATCATCTGCTTCGGCGTCCTGCTCGACACGCTGCTCGTGCGGACCGTGCTCGTCCCGGCCGTCGCCCTGCTGCTGGGGGAGCGGTTCTGGTGGCCGCGCCGGGTGGGCGGCTGAGGCGCTTGTCGGCGCAGACTTCCCCTGAGAAGCGACGGAACGCCCTGGGAAGTGGTGCCGGTGGGGCTCCAGGGATCAGTCCGACTCGGGGTCCCAGGTCTTCTTCGCCACCAGCAGCCCGTCCCCGACGGGAAGCAGCACCGACACGAGGTCCGGGTGCTCGGCGACCGTGCGACCGAGCTCGCGGATCGCCACGGTCTCCTCGTCGCGCTGGGCGGGGTCGGCCACCCGGTCGTGCCACAGGGCGTTGTCGAAGGCCACGACGCCACCGGGGCGGAGCAGCCGGAGCGCCTCCTGCAGGTACGCGGCGTACTCCCGCTTGTCGCCGTCGCAGAAGACGAGGTCGTAGTGGCCGTCGGTGAGCCGCGGCAGCACGTCGAGCGCCGCGCCGGAGATGGTGCGGGCCCGCTGGTTCGCGATGCCCGCGTCGGTGAAGGACTGGCGGGCCAGGCGCTGGTGCTCGGTCTCGATGTCCACCGTGGTCAGGACGCCGTCACCGCGCATGCCGCGCAGCAGCCAGAGGCCGGAGACGCCGGTGCCGGTGCCGATCTCCACCACGGCGCGCGCGTCGAGCACGGAGGCCAGGAACCGCAGCGCGGCGCCGCCACCGGGCCCGATGGCGACGACGCCCACCTCCTGCGCCCGGGCTCGGGCCGCGGCCAGGACGTCGTCCTCGGCCACGAACTGCTCGGCGTAGCTCCAGCTCGCGGGGTTCACCGGCGTCGTCGTCACGCGGTCGAACCTATCGCGAGCCGGTGTCCGTGCCGCGGAACACCACCGGGGTGCCGCACGTTGGACCCGACGTGGGCACCCGCCCACGAGCAGCTCACAGGGTCCTCTCAGCGAGGGCCCCTACGGTGAGGGAGGCCGGACCGGATGAAGGTGCGGACGACGAGGACCACGACGTCGGAAGGCGCCGACATGGACGAGCAGGTGGCGGACCCGGGGGGTACGCCGGGCGTGCCGACGTGGGACGAGGTCGTCGAGCAGCACTCCGACCGGGTCTACCGGCTGGCCTACCGGCTGACCGGCAACCGGCACGACGCCGAGGACCTCACCCAGGAGGTCTTCGTCCGCGTCTTCCGCTCGCTGTCGACCTACAGCCCCGGCACCTTCGAGGGCTGGCTGCACCGCATCACCACCAACCTCTTCCTCGACCAGGCCCGCCGCAAGCAGCGGATCCGTTTCGACGCCCTGTCCGACGAGCGCGCCGACCGGTTGACCAGCAACGCCCCGACGCCGGACGCGGCCTACTCCGACCAGCGCTTCGACGACGACGTGGAGCGTGCCCTCGCGACGCTGCCGCCCGACTTCCGTGCCGCGGTCGTCCTCTGCGACGTGGAGGGGCTGTCCTACGAGGAGATCGCCGCCATCCTGGGCGCCAAGCTCGGCACGGTCCGCTCGCGCATCCACCGCGGTCGCGCGATGCTCCGCAAGGCCCTCGCGCACCGTGCGCCGGCGGACGGCCGGGAGCGCTACTCCGGGCCGGCCGGCCACTCGCTCGTCCCGGGACGGGACTTGTGAGGGGCCACCTCGGCGCCAAGGTGAGCGCCCTCCTCGACGGCCAGCTGGACCCGGTCGAGACCGAACGTGCCTGGGCCCACGTCCACACCTGCCACTCCTGCCGCGACCTCGTCGAGCGCGAGGGGTGGGTCAAGACCCGGCTCGCGGGTCTCTCGTTCGCCAGCTCCGAGGAGGCGCCCGCGTCCCTGAAGGGCGCGCTGCGCGGTGGCGCGGTCGACGGGGCGGGTGCGGGCCTCCCGCCCGGCGACGCCTACCTGGTGGCGGCTCAGGCCGCCGAGCACCGCGGACGTCGTACGGCGGGCGTGGTCGCCCTCGGCGGCGGCGCCGTCGGTGCTGCGGTCCTGGGTGTCATCGCGCTGGGCGCGGCGCCGGCCGACGTGCCGCAGATCGACCGTCGCAGCCCGATCACCCAGATCGGCTCGCCGTCCTCGGGGCCGACCCCCAGCCCGACCCCGACCCCGACGCCGACGCCCGCCCGCGCCCCGACGTCCACGGCCACCCCGGTCTCGACCCCCATGCTGCACCGCCCCCAGGTCCCCGCGCCCAGCCGCCCGTGACCACGGCCGCGGCATGATGGTGCCGTGAGCACAGAGCAGTCGGGGGTCGAGGGCGTCGAGGACACCCAGCCACTGGGACGCCACCCGGACCCCGCCTGGGCCCACGACACCCGTCAGCACCAGGAGCAGGGCCCCGGCCCTGAGCACGACCAGGGCTCGTGGGTGCCGCCCGTGGCCCAGCGGCCGCCCGGCCAGTGGGCTCCGGCCCAGCCGACCCAGCAGCCGTGGAACCACCCGACGCACCCGTCCGGGACGGCGCCCTACCCGGTCCACGAGCCGTACGGCGCCGCCCGCCCCGCCGCCCCGCGCGGGCGCGTGCCGGGCTGGCTGTGGCCGGCCGTGGCGGTGGTCGCGCTCGTCGTCGGCCTGGTCGGCGGCGTGGCCGGCAGCCTCGCCTACGAGTCGCTCACCGACGACGGCCCGGTGGCCTTCGGGCGCGGCCTGACCGCGGACGACGTGCGCACCGAGCCGCCCCTGGACGCGGCCGAGGGCTCGATCGCGGCCGTGGCCGCGGAGGTGCTGCCGAGCACCGTGCAGATCTCCGCCGACCTCGACGGCGAGGCGGGCGGGGCGACGGGGTCCGGCTTCGTGCTCGACCGTCGCGGCCACGTCGTCACCAACAACCACGTCGTCGCGGACGCCGCCGAGAGCGGCGGCGGGATCGAGGTGGTCGACCAGGAGGGCACCCGCTTCGACGCCGAGGTCGTCGGCCGCAGCCCGGTCTACGACCTCGCGGTGCTCCGGGTCGAGGGCGCCCGCGGCCTGCGGCCCGCGGCGCTCGGCGCGTCGACCCGCCTCCGCGTGGGCGACAGCGTCGTCGCGATCGGCTCGCCGCTGGGCCTGAGCTCGACCGTGACCGCCGGCATCGTGAGCGCGCTGAGCCGGCCGGTGACCACGGGCGACTCGGCCACCGAGTCCTCCTACATCGACGCCGTGCAGACCGACGCCGCGATCAACCCGGGCAACTCCGGCGGCCCGCTGGTGAACCTCGGCGGCCAGGTGGTCGGGGTCAACTCCGCGATCGCGACGACGGGAGGCGGGGTGCTCGGCGGGGACTCGGGCAACATCGGCGTCGGCTTCGCGATCCCGATCGAGCAGGTCCGGATCACCGCCGACCAGATCCTGCGCACCGGCGAGGCGCGCTACCCCGTCATCGGCGCGCAGGTGCGCACCGGCCAGCGTGGCGGCGAGGGCGCCGAGATCCAGGAGGTGCTGCCCGACACGCCGGCCGAGGAGGCCGGGCTCGAGGAGGGCGACCTCGTCGTCGCCATCGACGGGCAGCGCGTCACCGACGGCATCGCGCTCATCGTCGCCATCCGCACCCACCAGCCCGGCGAGACGGTCGAGTTCACCGTCCGCCGCGACGGCTCGGAGGAACAGGTCGCGATCGTCCTCGGCGCCGAGACCGGCTGACCGGCGGGCCCGGGACCGCCGGGAACGACCGGAACGGCGGGAACGGCGGACTCACTCGACGCGCGGCTCGGCCTCCACGAAGGGGTGCTCGTCGACGAAGGTCCGCGTCTCGGCGTACATCCGCTGGATGAACTCCTCCAGCTGGCTCGCCTCGACCCGCCACTGCCCGCGACCGCCGATCTTGATCGCCGGGAGCTCGCCGCGCCGCACGAGGGCGTAGACCTGTGCGCTCGAGGTGTTCAGCACCTCCGCCACGTCGGCGAGCGTAAGGAAGCGGGGCGAACCGGCCATGCGCCCATGGTGGCACCTCCACCGCACGCGACCGACGAGCGCCCCGCCGGCCTGTGGATGGAGCAGGTGACCGGACGGCGCAGCGGTTGCAGACTGTGCGCGTGCGCCGCAACCTCAGTCGCTCCACCGGGCCGTCCCACGAGCCGACCGCCGGTACGACGGCCGGCCCCACCGCTCCACCCGCGGCGCCGGTTCCCTCCGCGACCCGCGCCGGGTCCTCGCCCTGGCGCGACCCGCGGCTGTGGGTGGGTGTCCTGCTCGTGGCCGCCTCCGTCGTCGGCGGCGCCCGGCTGCTGGCCAGCGTCGACGACAGCGTGCAGGTGTGGGCGGTCGGCGCCGACCTCGGCGCGGGCGACCGGGTGACGACGGCGGACCTGGTGCCCGAGCGGGTGCGGTTCGCCGACGGGTCGGCCCTGGAGCGGTACTTCACCGTCGACGACGAGCTGCCGGCCGACCTCGCCCTCACCCGCGGCGTGGCCGCCGGGGAGCTGCTGCCGCGGGCCGCCGTCGGGTCCGCCGACGAGGCCGGCACGGTGTCGGTCCCGCTCGCGGTCGATGCGGAGCTGGTGCCGCCGGCGGTCGCCGGCGGCTCCGTCGTCGACGTCTTCCTCACCGGCAGCCGGCGCACCCCCGACGGCCCCGTCCTCGACGACGTCGTCGTGGTCGACGCCCCGAGCCTGGCGGAGGGGTTCGGCACCTCCGGGCGGCGGCAGCTGGTGGTGGCGGTGCCCGAGGCCGAGGCGGAGCCGTTCTTCGCGCGGCTGGCGGCGGTCGAGAACCCGGTCACCACCGTCGTCCAGGTCTCGTGAGGCCCCGGTGAGCGGGCCGGTCGTCGTCCTCGTCGTCGCGTCGGGCGCGGCGTGGGAGTCGCACGCGCTGACGGCGCTCAACGGGCGCCGCGGCGTCGTGGTCCTCAAGCGCTGCGTCGACGTCGACGACCTGCTGGCCGCCGCCTCGGCCGGGCAGGCGGACGTGGCGGTGGTCGGCATCGACGCCCCCGGGCTCGACGGGACGGCGGTGGAGCACCTGCGCCGGCACGGCGTGCAGCCCGTGGCGGTCGTCCCGGGCGAGACGGCCGGTGCGGCCGACGCCGGTCGGCTCCGTGCGTCCCGGATCGGCATCCCCACCGTCGTGGCCGAGCCGGCCCTCGACCTGCTGCCGGACGCCGTCGTCGCGGTCGTCGCCGCACCGGCCCCGGCCCCCGCAACGGTGCCGCGGGGCGCGCCCGTGCCGCCGCCGTCGACCTCGGGCCAGCGGGGGCGCGTGGTCGTCGTCTGGGGGCCCGCCGGCGCCCCGGGTCGTACGACGCTCGCGGCCGGCGTCGCTGCCGAGCTGGGCCGGCGGGCGCGGCGCACGGTGCTCGTCGACGCCGACCCGTACGGCGGCACCGTCGCCCAGCAGCTCGGGATCCTCGACGAGGTCTCCGGGCTACTCTCCGCGGCCCGGCTGGCGACGACCGGCACCCTGGCCGAGGGTTTCGCCGCGACCCAGCGCGGCCTCGACGAGCACCTCAGCGTCGTGACCGGCCTGCCCCGCCCCGACCGTTGGGTCGAGGTGCGCCCCGGCGCGCTGGGCCACCTGCTCGACGTCGCCCGGGAGCAGGGGGACGTCGTCGTCGACACCGGGCCGGGGCTGGCGGACGACGCGGTCGAGCCCGGCCGCCCCACCCGCGACCGGCTCACCCTCGAGGCGGTCGAGGCCGCCGACGAGCTGGTCGTGGTGGGTGCCGCGGACCCGGTCGGCCTCTCGCGACTGGCCCGCGGCCTGGTCGACCTCGCCGAGGTGACCGGCGGGGCGCCGGTGCGGGTGGTCGTCAACCGGATGCGTCCGACGCTGGGCTGGTCCGAGCAGGAGGTCGCGGGGATGGTGGCCGGCTTCGGGCGGGTCGACTCCCTCCACTTCCTGCCCGACGACCGGGGGTCGGTCGACCGGGCGTTGGTGGCCGGCCGGACGCTGCTCGAGACGGGCGAGTCACCGCTGACCCGGGCGATCGAGGCGGTGGTCGACGGGTTCGCGCCGCGTCGTGGACCCGTGCCCGGGAGCCGGGCCCGTGGTCGGCTCAGCCGGCGAACAGCAGGTAGAGCCCGCCGACGGTGAAGGCGACCATCGCCAGCAGCAGCGGCAGCTGGCCGGTGAGCTGGTGCCGCTTCGGAAGGACCTTGATGGCCCGGTCGTGGGCGGCGACCACGCCGACGACGTGCCCGAGCACGACGGCGAGGACCTTGGTGTTCGCCAGCAGCGTCGGGTGGTAGGACAGCCAGTAGTTGACCGACCAGTCACCCGTGCCGAGCAGGTCCTGCCCGGTGCTCAGCGGGTCGCTCGCCTGGATCAGCGTCATCTGGCCGACCTCGACGAAGTACGTCAGGTAGTGGGCGACGATGTAGCCGGCGATGATCGGGACGACCGAGTGGGCGAAGACGTTCGGCAGCTCGGTGCGCCGGGTGCCGGGCCCGACACCGGTGGCGACCGTCCCGACAGCGAAGAGCAGGCCGACGACCACCACGAACGCGAGCAGCGCCAGGTTGTTGAGCAGGTTCACCGACGTCTGCGTGGACTGGATGTGCTGCACCCACGGCGGCGACTCGCGGAAGGAGTCGTAGGCGGTGCTGCCGAACAGGACCGCCACCACGGCCACGAGCCCGGGGCGCACGGTGAGCGAGTCGAGGTTCGCCAGCGGGCTGCGGACGAGCAGCCGCCCGTCGCGCCGGCCCCAGGGCGAGAGCTTGGCCATCAGCGAGGAGTAGACCTCGAAGGGGTCGGCGCGCGCGTAGAAGGTGTTGCCGAACAGGGCGCCGCCGAGCAGCATGAGCGCGACGTACGCCGCGACCCACAGCCGCACCGGTCCGAGCTCGGTGGAGTAGGGGTAGACCAGCTCCAGCCACACGAAGGCGTAGAGGCCGATCGCCGCCGGCCAGACGCCGAGCCGCTCGGGGTAGCGGAAGACGCCCTCGTCCGGGTCGCTGCCGGAGACCTTGGCGAAGAGCAGGTTGATGGTGCGGACAGGGCTGATCGCCTTCCACACCGGGCCGAGGAGGAGGGAGAGCGGCACGAGGCCGACCCACCACCACACGTAGACCATCCCGAAGACGGGATTGGTCAGCAGGTCCTGGCCGAGGACGGCGGCGTACGCGCCGTACAGGAAGACCGTCATGCCCACGACCCGCAGGAACACGCGGAAGGCGGTCACGTCGACCAGCGCCTCGAGCCAGGCGGGGGCGGGGGTGCCGGAGGTCGCGGCGTCGTAGCGCGGCCGGCGCCAGGCGACGGCGAGGACCGTGAAGGAGATCGTCAGGGCCGCGACCGCGCCCGCGATCGCCAGCTCGGGCGGGATCGGGAGGTCCTTGGCGCCCCCGATCCCGTGGGCGAGGTGCTGCCCGTCGCTCACTGGACCTGCAGCTGCACGATCACCTGGCCGAGCTCGTGGGACTCGACCTCGACTACGCCCGGCTGGTCCAGCGTGATGGGCAGGGTCGTGGTGCCGGGGCCGTACTCGAGCAGCTGCTCGGGGTTCGAGTGGACGTGGATCTCCCCGGCCTCCTCGGCCTGGACCACGAGCTCGACCTCACCGTCGACGTCGACCTCGACCCGCTCGCCGCTCGGGGTCACCGTGCCGTCCTCGAAGGTCACCTCGATGGTCGTCGTCTCCCCACCGGCCCCCGGAGCCGGCTCGTCGTCGCCGCAGGCGGTGCCGGCGGCGAGCACGAGGGCGAGGGCTGCGGCGGCCGCCGCGGGTCGGCGCATCGGATGCATGCTGGTGACTTTCCTCATGGGGGCGGTGGGTGACGTCTGCCAGAATCCCACGTTGAGCAAGCGCGGGAGCAGCGGGTCCCTCCCACGACGAGGCCCCAGCAGCGGAAGGAGGGTCCATGAGCGAGCGGCTCAGCCCCCGCGACGTGGCACTCCTGGCCGAGGAGACGCCGTCCGCCCCGGCGCACAACGCGACCGTCGAGATCTTCGAGTGCGGTGACTCCGGCTTCGACCACGACCGCCTGATGTGCCTGATCCGCGACCGGATCTCCTTCGTGCCCCGCTACCGCCAGCGACTGCAGCAGGTCCCCGGCCGGCTGGCGAACCCGGTGTGGCTCGACGACGAGCACTTCGACCTCGGCTACCACGTCCGCCGCTCGGCGCTCCCACGCCCGGGCAGCCAGGAGCAGCTGCTGGAGCTGGTGGCCCGCATCGTCTCGCGGCCGCTCGACCGCAGCCGGCCGTTGTGGGAGATGTACCTCGTCGAGGGCCTCAGCGGAGGCCGCGTCGCGCTGCTCTCGAAGACCCACCAGGTGCTCGTCGACGGCGTCCAGACCGTCGACCTCGGTCAGCTCCTCCTCGACGTGCAGGCGGAGCCGAAGATCCTCGGCAGCGACGACTGGGCGCCGGCGCGGCGGCCGTCCTCGGCCGTGCTCGCCCTCGACGCCGCCCGCGAGTCGCTCGCCCACCCCCGCACCGCGCTGGAGACCGCCCGCGGCACCGGGGGCGCGCTGCTGCGCACGGCCGAGACCACCGCCGGCGCCGCCGGGCGGGTCCTCAACGGGCTCGCCGGGCGTCGGCCGGAGCGCGCCGGCGCCCTGGGTGGCCTGCTCTCCCAGCAGCGGCGGCTCGTGACGGTCGAGACCGACCTCGAGGACTACCGGCGCATCCGCGCGGTGCACGGGGGCACGGTCAACGACGTCATCCTGGCGACGATCGCCGGCGGCCTGCGGGCCTGGCTGATGAGCCGCGACGGGTCGCTGCGTGGGTTCCGCCGGATCCGCACCCTGGTGCCGGTCTCGGTCATCGACACCGAGCTCGAGGCGACCTCCCTGGGCAGCCAGATCGCGCCCCACTTCGTCGACCTCCCCACCGGCGAGCCCAGCCCCGTCGTCCGGCTGCACCAGATCAGCTACTCCTTCCAGGCGCACAAGGAGACCGGGCGCGGCGTCGCGGCCAACCGGCTCGCCGGCATCGCCGGCTTCGCACCGACGACCTTCCACGCGATCGGCTCCCGGCTCGCAGCCCTCGAGCAGCGCCGCGGCTACCAGCTGAGCGTCGTCAACGTCCCCGGTCCGCAGTCACCGCTCTACGCCGCCGGCGCCCGGATGGCGGCCAGCTACCCGGTCCACCCGCTGGTGTCCGGCCACCCGCTCGCCGTCGGCGTGACGTCGTACGACGGCAAGGTGTTCTACGGCGTCACCGCCGACCGCGACCAGCTGCCGGACGTCGACCTCCTCGGCACCTGCCTCACCGAGGCGCTCGACGAGCTGCTCGACACCGTGACCGGCGCCCGCCCCCGCGCGCCCCGGGGCCGGCGGAAGCCGAGCGGCGCGCGCCCGGCCGGCCGGGACCGCTCGTGAGGCTCTACCTTCCGACCACGCTCGCCGGCCTGGCCGAGCTGCACGCCACCGGGTCGGGGGGGGCCGGGACCGCCCCGCCCCGCGCCCCCGCCCCCCCCCCCCCGGGGGGGCTCCCCCCGCCGGGCGGGCCCGCGGCGGCGACGGCAACGGTGTCGAGCACGCGCC